>CALXJO010000007.1 GCA_944388645.1 uncultured Clostridia bacterium | reverse complement strand
CTTCTCCTTCTAAATTCTTTTATCTATCCTCATCTCTATCTTGATCCTGCTGATATACCAAACTATCTAGCTTTTCTAAAAGCTTACTTATTTGTGGCAAATATGGAATTCTTAAGTTTGGAGTTTTATTAATTATCATATTTTTAAAAGTCTCATAATCAATCCATTGTACAGTGTCTACTTCTTCTTTTTCTAATTGTAAATCTTCATTAGAGATTGTTCTATTTAATTTTAATAAATACCATGGAACTATATAGTTTCCTTCTTTTCCATATTTTCTAAAGTCAATATGCTCAGAGCCTACTTTCACCAATTTTTGAAATTCTCGTTGTTTTATTGCATTTGGTCCTAGTTCTTCTTTTATTTCTCTTTGTACTGCATGACTTTCTAATTCTCTACTCTGTACATGCCCTGAAAGTAGGTCTATCTTCCCTGCATCATGTCTTCTTGTGTTTGCTCTTTTTTGCACAAGTACTTGTGAATTACTATCTATTATCCAAATTTGGAAAGCTTTTATCAATTTCCCAGATTTTATCGCAGTCTCTTTCTCCATTCGTTCTCCAGTTTTGTTTCCTCTTTCGTCAAATATGTCTAAAATTTCTCCCAAAAAGCTTTCCTCCTATTCTTATTTATCTAGTAAACATTCTACTCCTGGAAGTTTTTTTCCTTCTAAAAATTCTAGTGATGCTCCTCCACCAGTAGATATATGTGTAAATTTATCTCCTATTCCTAATTTCTCTATAGCCGCTGCTGAATCTCCTCCACCAATTATTGTTGTAACTCCTTCTAAGCTTCCTAAGCATTTTGCTAAACTATTTGTTCCAACAGCAAATTGATCAAATTCAAATAATCCAACAGGTCCATTCCATATAACTGTTTTTGCTTTTTTAAGCTCTTCTTCATACATTTTTATTGTTTCTGTTCCTATGTCAAAACCTTCCCAACCGTCTGGTATTTGTGTATATGGAACAACTTTGCTTTCTGTGTCTTCTTTAAATTCTTTACCAACTTTTGTATCTACTGGTAACATTAATTTAACACCTTTAGCTTTTGCTTTTTCCATTAGTTCTTTTGCTAAATCTAGTTTATCTAATTCGCATATAGAGTTTCCTACATTATATCCCATTGATTTAAAGAAAGTATATGCCATTCCTCCACCAATCATTAATGTGTCTACTTTTTCTAGTAAGCTATCTATTACTCCTATTTTATCTGAAACCTTTTTTCCTCCTAGTATTGCTACAAAAGGTCTTTCTGGGTTTTCTAAAGCTGTTCCTAAGAAATTTATCTCTTTTTCCATTAAGAATCCTGATACTGCTGGTAAGTATGCAGCAACTCCTGCTGTTGAACTATGTGCTCTATGTGCTGTTCCAAAAGCATCATTTACATATACTTCTGCAAGGCTTGCTAATTCTTTTGCAAATTCTGGATCATTTGCTTCTTCTCTTGCATCAAATCTTACATTTTCTAGTAAAACTATATCTCCATTTTTCATATTTGCTGTTAATGTTTTTGCACTTTCTCCTATAATGTCATCTGCAAGTTTTACTTCTTTTCCTAATAATCTAGATAATTCTTTTGCAACAGGTGCTAAAGAAAATTCTTTTTTTACTTGACCCTTTGGTCTACCTAGATGAGAGCATAATATTATTTTGCAGTCATTGTCTAATAGATATTTTATTGTTGGAAGTGCTCCAACTATTCTCCTATTATCTGTTATATTAAAGTTTTCATCTAATGGTACGTTGAAATCACATCTTACTAAAACTTTCTTTCCTTTTAAATCGATGTCTCTTACAGTTTTTTTATTCATTATAAAATCCTCCTTAATTTATCGATAAATTTATCAGCTTTAGATTATCTAAAGTTAGATATTACAAATTTATCATCTTTTTGTAAATTTATATATTTTTTCAAATTTCTTCGTCCCCTTGGGCCGCAAGCAAAGCTTGCTCCAAAACTTACGCGGCTCCTCGAAATTTTCAAAATATATAAATTTACAATTGAAATTGATTATATTGATAAATCTCTAATATCTAGCTTTTTAACAAGAGGGCTTGATTTGTATGTTTTCAAGCCCTAATATTAAAAAGATAGTCTTATTATTTATGGTCTACTTTTGCCATATATGCTGCTAAGTCTACTAATTTGTGAGCATATCCCCACTCATTATCATACCAAGCAACTAATTTTACAAATGTGTCTGTAAGCATTATTCCTGCTTTACTATCAAATATTGATGTATGTTCATCACTTAAGAAATCTGATGATACAACGTCTTCATCAACATATTCAACAATTCCTTTTAATTCTCCCTCAGATGCTTTCTTTACAGCATTACATATTTCTTCATATGTTGCTGGTTTTTCTAGATTACATGTTAAATCTACTACTGATACATCTATAGTTGGTACTCTAAATGCCATACCTGTTAGTTTTCCATTTAATTCTGGTATTACTTTTCCAACAGCTTTTGCAGCTCCTGTTGAAGATGGTATTATGTTGCTAGATGCAGCACGTCCTCCTCTCCAATCTTTTTTACTAGCTCCATCAACTGTTTTTTGTGTAGCAGTTGTAGAGTGAACTGTTGTCATTAATCCTTCTTTAATTCCAAAATTATCATTTATTATTTTAGCAAGTGGTGCTAAACAGTTTGTTGTACAAGATGCGTTTGATACTATGTTCATGCTTGGGTCATATGTTTCATTGTTTACACCCATTACAAACATTGGAGCATCTTTTGAAGGTGCACTAATTACAACTTTTTTAGCTCCTGCATTTATATGAGCTTGTGCTTTTTCCATTGTTGTAAAAGCACCTGAACATTCTAGTACATATTCTACTCCTTCTTTTCCCCAAGGAATATTGTTTGGATCCATTTCATTGTATACGTTTATTGTTTTTCCATCAACAATTAATTTTCCATCTTCTGCTTTAATATCTCCTTTAAATCTACCATGTGCAGAATCATATTTTACCATATAAGCCATATAATCTGCTGCTAAGAATGGATCATTAACTGCAACCACCTCTACTTCTTCATTTTTTAATGCTGCTTGGAATGCTAATTTTCCTATTCTTCCAAAGCCATTAATTCCAACTTTAACTGACATAAAAAATTCCTCCTTTTTGATTTTATACATCATTTTGGTTTTTAACCTTTTTAATTCTATAACAAATATAGATAGTTTTCAAGTATTTTTAGTATATTTGCTATCTTATTTTTTCCAAAATTTTTAGATAATATGCCAAAAAATAGCAAGCCAAAATAGGCTTGCATAATTTTATTTATTTTCCAAATTTTATTTTTTGAAATAGAAAACTATGTACTTTTTCAGTTGTAACGTCTTGATGCCAGAAATTATGTGCTTCTTGAAGCTTAACTTCTGTCTTTGGTTTAAATCCAAATCTTATTTCTTGGAATAGAAAAGCTTTTATTTTAGACCAAGTACTAACTTTGGCTGGTACATTTACATTCTCTTCTTGGTTTACACTATTTAGAATATCTTGTATTGCATTGTTTTCATTCTCTGTATTTGTATTTTCTAAATTCTGTATTTGTTCTAAATTATTATTGTTCTTTTTTGTAAATCTAACTATATTTTTTAGAAATTTTACAGATTTTACTTTTCCTATATCTTCAACAGGTTTTTCCATCCTTTTTCCTCCTTTGTAAGAAAGATATAATTCTATATTATACTTATACTATAAAAACAATTTTTTATCAAGTATTTTTTACCATTTTTGACAAATTCTATATATTTTCTCTCCTCATTGTTTCTATTATATTTTGCTTGTTTATCTTTCTTAAAGAGTATCTCATTATTGCAATTATTAATAAGCTTGCTACTATTATTGAAATTAATATTCCTATTATTGGAAATTCATAAGGCATCTCTAAATTTATTTCAAATGCTATATGAATTATATATGATAATATTAGTCCCAAAGGTATTGCAATTATTAATGATTTTAGTATGTAAAATAAGCTTTCCAAACTTATCATTTTGTTAAATTCTTTTCTTGTCATTCCTATAGCTTTTAAGTGTGCAAACTCTTTTTGTCTTAATTCCATGCTTGTCGTTATTGTGTTAAATATGTTAGTTATTCCAATTAATGCTGTTGCTATTACAAATCCATACAAAAAGATAGAAGTTGTAAGTGATGTAGCTTGCTCTTCCCTTATTACATCTGCATAATTTGAAACATTCCTAATATGTCCAGAATTCATATAATTATCATTTATTTTTTCTTCTACTACTTTATCATTTTCTGTATCAATGCACAAACTATAACCAAAAGGTGACATATCACCAATCTTATCCATCATCTCATCACTTATAATTATTGTTGCGCGTGTTCCACTTTGATCTAAGCCTAAAGGTTCTATATCTGTAACTTTAGCAATTTCAATGCTAAAATCAACATTTACATTTATTTCTGGAGAATTTAATTTGCTAGTTATTACATCTCCTTCTTTATAATCATATATTCTAATAACTCTATGTCTTGTTCTTTCTTCTGTTTCTATAGTCTCTGTATAACTATCATATAATATTCCTTTATCTTTTACATCTTCATACTTTAAACCTAATTTTTCTATGTATCTTTCATATTCTTCATTTCCTAGTGAAATTACAGAAACTGATGGTGCACCTTTTAAATTGACGTCAGTACTCTGCTTTGCTTCTGCCGATTTATGGTCTTCTAAAGTTTCATTATATACAAAATTTCTTCTAGTTATAGAATATCTATCTAAATTAAGTTCTTTAGCCATAGTTTGTAGAAATTTAAAGTCATCTCCATCAACCAAAATAGTATAACTTTTACTTTCTGTTGTTGCAGTCTTAGCTTTATAAATATCATTTATAAATGTGTTCATAGCTATAAATACTGTAATACACATTACTATTGATACAATTGCTGTTCTAAATTTTTTCTTATTTCTTTTTAAGTTTTTATATGCTATATCTCCACCAATACCAAATATTCCTTTTATAAATTTAGGAGTCTTTAATTTTTTAGGATTTATTTTTATATCTTCATTTGATCTAATTGCTTCTATTGGTGATATTTTTGATGCTTTTTTAGATGCTTTTCTTGCAGATAAATATATTGTTATAATACTTAATATTATACTTAATATTATTACTAATAAGTTTGTTGAAAATATAAAATTCATTCCTGATAAGCTACTTCCAGATATTTTTTCTACAATTTTAAGCACTATAAATATTACTAATGTTCCAAATAATACCCCTAATGGTATTCCGATTATTCCAAGTCTAAAAGCTTCATATAACACATTTTTCTTTATTTGTTTAGATGTTGCACCTAAAGACGATAGCATTCCGTATTGCTTTACTTTTTCTGTTATTGATATTTCAAAACTGTTTTTTATACAAAATACTGATGTAAATATTACAATTACCATTATAATTGCTGATATTGCAAATACCATTTCTAATGTTGAATCTATATAATCTCCACTTTCTATTTGGATTAATCTTATATTTCCACTAATAACATATTTATTTGTTTCATTTTCGAATAGATTTTTTTCTGTTTTTGCTCTATTATTTGTTTCTAGTGTATTTAAAGTTGTTTTATCTATTCCCAATATTTCTGCTGCAGTATCTATTCTCTCATTAAGATTTTTAAATTTAACATATACATTTACTTTTGCGTCTTTATCTAGGCTTTTTATTTGAGCAAGTGCTGTAAAATATTCTTTACCTTTAGAATTATTTTGCTTATTTAAACTGTCATCTGTTATATTTACTATTCCTACTATTGTATATTCAATAATACCTTTATCAGATAAGTTTAAGGTTATTTTATCTCCAATTTTTTCACTATAGTTATTTTCTGTAACTGCTATTTCTCTTTCGCTTTGTGGCAATCTACCTTCTTCAATTTGTATTCCCATTTTTTCTATATTGCTTACTTCTACCAGTTGCACAAATACATCTTCTGATACTTGTGTATAATCATATGTATGTGTATTATATGAACTCTCTATATTTTCATTATTAGGAATATTAAAAGCTTCTTTTATTGGGACATTTATAAACTCGTAATGATAATCCCCTTGTGTTTTTTTGATAAATTCTTTAGTAGATTCTAAGTAGCTAGATACTAATGTTGCAACACCACATATTAATGCTGTTGCAAGTATTATTCCTATTATTGTTACTGTTGTTCTTTTCTTATTTAATTTTAAATTTTTTACTGTTAGTCTATTTAGTAGATTCATTTTCTTCCACCTCCTAGACCAATTTTCCGTCTTCTATTTTTATTATTCTATCTGCTTTTGCAGCTAGCTCTAAATTGTGCGTAATCATTATCATTGTTTGGTCATATTTTTTATTTGATTCTCTTAAAAGATTTACTATATCATCACTTGTTTTAGAATCTAGGTTTCCTGTTGGTTCATCTGCTAAAACTATTGCTGGATTATTTATTAAACTTCTTCCTATTGCAACTCTTTGTTGCTGACCTCCTGATAATTCATTTGGTAAATGATCTTTTCTATCTTGTAAATCTAATACCTGTAATAATTCATTTAGCTTATTTTTACTTACTCTTCTGCCGTCTAATTCACATGGTAGTGATATATTTTCTACTACATTTAATATTGGTATTAAATTATAGAACTGATATATTAATCCAATGTGTCTTCTTCTAAATATGGCAAGTTCATCATCTGTTAAATCATATATGTCTTTTCCTTCTATAAAAACTCTTCCAGATGTTGGTCTATCAACTCCTCCAATTAAATGTAGCAGTGTAGATTTTCCGCTTCCAGAACTCCCTACCACTGCCACAAATTCTCCCTTCTCCACAGAGAAAGACACATTATTTACTGCTATTACTTGGTTTTTATCTTTTCCATAAATTTTTGTTAAATTTTCTACTCTTAAAATCTCCATTTATTTTCTACCCCTTAATAAATCATTTTCATTAGTTTATTCTTAGAATATATCACTAAAAAAGACTTGTCAATAGATTAAATGTATTTTTATAATTTATATTATTTTACTTTAAATTTAATATTACATTTTCATTATAACCTTAAAATTCGCCCAAAAAGGGGCGTTCCTCTTGGGCGAATTTCTATATTTCCATTTGTTTTCCTAAAAAGTTTGCTGCAGATTGCGCAACTTTTTGTTCTACTTCTGTCATTTTTGTTTTATCATCTTTAGACATTAGGATTACACTTCCTACTGCGTCTCCATCTGATATTATTGGATAAATTACTTGTGCATTATATATTTTATCATTTGTTTCATTTTCTGTTATTGGTACTGCTACATCGTTATTTTCTTTGCTTATATATTTTTCTTTATCTTCTAATATTCTTTCTAATTCTGTACTAATTCCTTTTTCTAACCAGTCTTTTTTAGACACTCCAGATACAGCAATTATTGTATCTTTATCTGTTATACATGCAATATGTCCAGTTGTTTTATTTAAAGTTTCTGCATACTCAGATGCAAATTCTGAAAGTTCACCTATTGGAGAATATTTTTTAAGTATTACTTGTCCTTCTCTATCTGTAAATATTTCTAAAGGGTCTCCCTCTTTTATTCTTAATGTTCTTCTTATTTCTTTTGGAATTACAACTCTTCCTAAATCATCTATTCTTCTTACAACACCTGTTGCTTTCATTTTCTTCCTCCTCATTTATAATAATTATCTTTTATATTTTTTATTATTACAAATAAGGAAAAAATTATTCATATTTTTCTAAGAAGGTAGTTATGCGGACCTGTTATGTTTAAAGAAATTTATATATTTAAAAAATTTTGAGGTTTCGCGCAGTTTTGAAGCGAAGCGCCAGCAAGAAACCGATAAAATTTGAAAAAATATATAAATTTCTTAAATTAATCTGAAACAGTAATTTCATAGTTATCATCTTCTTTATAAAGATTTAGTATTTTATCAAGTTCTTCTGCAAATTCTTCTATCATAACTGTTTTTATTGTTGGCTTTTTACCATCAACATAGTTTTCCATAATCAATTTTAATTTTGCTATGTTCTCCATTTCAGGTGCAATTTCTTCTTTATGGTGTTTTGCTCTTTCTGCAAGTACTTCTCTAATTGATACTATATCTTCATTACTTGCACAAGATAATCTTTGGAACATTTGGAAAGGATCATAGTATTTAAAGATAGGAACAGTGTTACACTCTTTTGCAAATTTATCATAAAATACTTCCATTTTCATTGGTATACACTTAAATAATTCATCTGCTTTTTCTTTATACATCTTGTCTTCTAGTTTCGCATTTATCTCATAAAATCTATCTATTATGTTTTTCATTTCTGGTCCAGAATCTTCTGTAGAAATTTGAGAAAGTTCTTCTTCAGCATCATCACAATATTCTGAGTTTACAGATGCAATATTTATACCATTTAAAAATACACTTTCTAATGTTTCTATATCATAATCTATTAAATTATTTGCTACAAAGTGTCTAAAGTATGCAAATATTTTTACAATCTCGATAGGTTTTATTTTACCATTTTTTACATCATCTAAAACTTCTTCTATAACTCCTGGGAATTGGTCATCAGTTATTTTCCAATACTCTTCTGTAAGTAATCTTTTATAACCAGGTAATTTATCAGTATCTACTGTATTTCTTATTACTTCCATGTCGTCTTTAAATACTTTCATATCAAATATTCTAGTACGTACATATATTTCTATAAATTTAAAGAATCTATAATCAGCTTTGAAGTTATAGTAATAAGTATTATCAAATTCTTTTATATAAAATTGTCTATTATCCATAAATACTCTTGAAGAAACAAGTATCGCTCTATATTCTTCGTTGTTTGCAATATTTTTAAATTTATCTTTTGTAACTTTTCCAGCTTTTATTTCAAAAGATATTGCAATTGTGAATATTAACATTGTTTGTAGTACCCTATTATTTGTATTTGGATAACTTTGATTAACCATATCAAAGATTTTTTTAAAATCATTTAATGCATGTTTTAATATTCTTAAATTTCTTGTTCCACTTTTATTAAATGTTGATGTTATTAAATTTGAATTTGTTCTTAAAAAGCGTATTAGTTCTGGGTATCTTTCATATCTCATTAATAAACCATTGATTATATAAGTAAATTCAGGAGCATATTCAAATGTTTCTCCTATCAATTTTTCTTTGATTCTTTCATAATCATTTGCTTTATCAAATACATATTCAATTGTATCTTGAATACGTTCTACCATTGGCTCATCTGTTTTTATGTTTAATTTGTTTTCTTTGTCTAGCAAATATGTTGCAATAAATGTTTTCATTTCTATATTGCTACTTTTTAATTTTGTAGATAACTCTTTTTCATTACATATAATAATTGTTTTTATATGGTCATGCTCAACAAAGTTATTAATATAACCTAATATATCTATAACATCTACATTTGCTCTTTCCAAGTCATCAAAACATAAAACTTTATCTTCAGTTGAGAAAAATTCCTCATAGTCTATTTTATCTCCATTTTGTGTAACTCCAAAGAAGTTTGCCATGTCTAGTCCTGTTTTTGCATACTCTGGAATTACTTTTTCTCCTTTAGACCCCATATATCTCTTTAAGTTCTTATCCATAAGTTGTGTTGTTTCTATAAATATTTTTTTACTAATTTCTTCTAGGTTAGATATTCCATACAATGACATGTAAATAGTAGTGTATTTTTTTCCATTGACTTGCATTGCTTCTATTTTGTTTCTTATTTTATGATTCCAGAAATATGTTTTTCCGCTTCCCCATTCACCATTTATCATTATTGCATAATCTGTATAATCTGCCCTAATATAGTCCAATATGCTTTCTACTAAATCATCCATATTTTTCTCCTTTCTTATGCTAGTCTTTTGCAATTGTTAGTATTCCAATTTTTTTAGGTTTTAGTTTTCTTAACACTTTTGCACATTCATTTGCAGTTGCTCCTGTTGTGTAAATATCATCAAATATTAAAATTTTTTTATTTTCGATATCTATATTTTTTATAACTCCATATACATTTTTTGCATTTTCTATTCTTTGCTCTTTATTCAACAAACTTTGTGGTTTTGCATTTTCATTTTTGGTTAAAATATTCATATATTCTAAATTTAATATTTTTTTTGCAAGTTCTTTTGCAATTAATTCAGTTTGATTATAACCTCTTTGTTTTCTTCTTTTATTATGTATTGGAACTGGAATTATTATATCATAAGATTTTAAAATGTCACACATTTTTTTATTAGTTGTAAAAATCTTTGTAAATGTTTTATAATAATATGGTTTATCGTTAAATTTGTAATTTAATATTTTTTCTCTAATATATTTTTCATATTTAAACATATAAATATGTTCATTAAAAAATTTATTTTTATATCTAACAATGTGCACTTTTCCTAGTTTTTGCAAGTTTTTTCTACAATTTTCACATAAGTAATTTTTATCTATTTTTCCACAAAAAGCACACACTGGTGGATATATTAATTTTATTATTTCTTCTAATATGTTTTCTTTTTTTATCTCTCCTTTCAGACAAAAACAGGGGGCATGTTTTTATTAAAATCTCCCCCTATTTTCTTATGATAATTTTTCTAATTTAAATTTAAGTCCTGTATTTCTGTGTTTTGTTGTATTGTTTTGTATCATATAATCTACAACGCTTTTACTTCCAATTATTATTAATAATTTTTTGGCTCGTGTCATTGCAGTATATATTAAATTTCTTGTAAGTAACATTGGTGCAGATTGTGCTGCAACTAGTATTACAACATCAAATTCACTTCCTTGTGATTTATGTACTGTTATTGCATATGCATGTTCTAATTGGTCTAAGTCTGTGCTTTCATATGTTGCAATTTTACCATCATCAAATTTTACTCTTATTGTTTTATCTTCTTTATTTATTTTATCTATTCTTCCTAATTCTCCATTAAAAATTCCATTGCCTAGTTCTTTTTTGAATTCTCTTTCATTTTCTTTTTCCCATAATATATTGTAATTATTTTTTGTCTGCATTACTCTATCTTGCTCTCTAAATACAACTTCTCCGAAATTTCTTTCTTTTTTATCTTCTTCTTCAGGGTTTAGTTCATTTTGTAATAATATATTTAACTCTTTTGTGCCCAATTTTCCTTTTTTAGTTGGAGTAATTACTTGTATATTATTAAAGAAGTCGTAATTTCCATAGTTTTGTAATCTGCCCTTACATAGGCTTATTATAGTTTGTTGTATTTTTTCTTGATTGTTTTCTTGAATAAAAAAGAAATCATCTAATAAATCTATATTTTCGTCATCTATTATTGTTTGTTTTACATTTCCTGATATAAAGTTTTGTCCTTCATTTACTCTATGGGCATTTACTATTATTTTGCTTTTTGCAGCTTGTCTAAAAATTTGATTTAATGTTATTGTATGAATTTTCTCTGATTCTATTATATCTTTTAATACACTTCCGGGGCCTACTGATGGCAATTGGTTTATATCTCCAACTAGAACTAGTTTTGTTCCTTTATAAATGGCTTTTAGCAAATAATTCATTAAGAACATGTCTAGCATTGATGCCTCATCTACTATTATAATGTCTCCATCTATTGGTGTTACTAATAGGTCTGTGTTGAAATTTTCGTTATCATCAGATATTCCAGCAAGTTCCAAGAGTCTATGTAATGTTTTTGCTTCTTCTCCAGTAGTTTCTGTCATTCTTTTTGCAGCTCTCCCTGTTGGAGCACAAAGTACAGGTTTCATTCCATGCTTTTTATATAGTTCTATTATCGCTTTTATAATTGTTGTTTTACCAGTTCCTGGTCCACCAGTTATAATACATACATTGTTGTCATTTACACTTTCTATTGCTTCCCTTTGTTTATCTGATAACTCTATATTTATATCTTTTTCTATTTTTTCTAAATCTTTTTTTAATGTGCTTATATATTTTATATTTTCTGAATTTTTTAAGCTTATTAATCTTTCTGCAATATTTTTTTCTGCCTCATAAAAAGGTTTTGCATATACCCATTCTGTTCCATCTTCTCTTTCTTCTATTATGATTTCTTCTTTTGCTTTCATGCTTATTATTGCTTCTTCTATATTATTTGCATCTATTCTTAATAAGTCTTGTACAAATTTTAATAAGTTTTCATATAGTACTGTAGAATGTCCATTAAGTCCTATTCTTTCTAGTCCGTATTTTATTGCACTTCTAATTCTTGTGTAATTATCTGGATCTATTCCTAGTTTTAGAGCTATGCTATCTACTTTTTCGAAATTTACTTTACTAGCCACATCTATTAGTATATATGGGTTTTCTCCTATTTTCTCTAATGCGTTTTCTCCAAGTTTTTTATACACAGTTTCTGCACTTTGTGGACCTATTCCAAATTGGTCTAAGAATCCAACAATTTGCCATATTTCCCAATTTGCTATAAATTGTTCTGCTATTTCCAAAGCTTTTTCTTTGCTTATTCCTTTTATTTGTGTTAATTTCTGTGGCTCCATTTTTATAACATTTATTGTGTCTTCACCAAATGTGTTTACTATCTTTTTTGCTGTTGCAGGACCTATTCCTTTAAAATTTCCATTCGCAAGGTATTTTTCTAATGCCTCTTTTGTTTTTGGCATTGTTTTTTCAAAAATCTCGACTTTTAACTGCTCTCCATAATCTGGATGAGTAACCATATTGCCTGTAACCTTTAAATTGTCTCCTTCATTTACAAATGGCAAATAACCAACAATAGTAAGTTCTTCTCCTTCTACTGTTTCAAATGTAGCAACTGTATAACTATTTATTTCATTTTTATATATTATATCTACTATTTGTCCTTCTACTTGCAATTGTACGCCTCTATTCTTTTATTATTTATAACCTTTATTTTACTAGAAAAATATAGAAATAGCAAGGTTTTTTGCTATTTCTTTAGGATTAATTATTAACTTCTATTACTTGGCTAAGTTCCTCACTTTTGTTGCCATTTTTATCATATGCTCTAACTTTTATTGTATAACTTCCTGCTTGTAAGTCCCCAAAGTTATATTTCTTTGCGGTTTTATCATTCTCGTTTGTAACCCAAGTTTTTCCTCCATCATTACTATATTCTATTCTATCTAATCCACTTTGTGTTTCTGTAACTGTTACTTCTACTATAACTGGATTTGTTAATATATTCATACTTATACTTGGTGGTGTTGTATCTTCTAAGTTTGTTACACCTAGTGATTCGCTTTGTGCAGTTTGTAAAGAATTGATTTGTGTTTGTGCTTCTTCTTCTGATTTTACTATATCATTTGTTATTTCTTTTGATTTACTTATAAGACCATCTTCTCCAATTGTTATATTAAGTGTTATGCCTGCCAATATTAGAATTATAACTATAGTTACAACAAGGGAAATTATTGTAACTCCATTTTTTCCACTAGTAATTTTTTTTATAAAATTTTCATGGTTTTGAACCATAGTTTTTCTCCTTTCGTTATTATATACATTTCTAATTATATATTATCATGTTTTAATTTTCAACTCATTTATTATTATAATAAATTATTTACAATATTTGGTAATATTATTGTAAAGCAACATACTCTGTGATATTATTAAAATGTTCCTTTAAATTACCTCCAGAAAGGAGCATACATGAATACAAATGACTTGATTGTTTTCTTAGTAATGCTAGTAATGGTATTACTATATGGAAATAATCACAAAGACCAAAACTAGGTACATTATGTACATAGTAAAAGAGTGGGAAATTGTTCAGGCTTCCTACTCTTTTTTGTTCCCTTCATTATCTCTTTAAGGGAGCTATGAATACAAATCATTATATTAATACCGACCAAAGTATTAATAATGGTGAATATCTTTAGCAATACAAATTTACTTGTTATTCACTACATATATATTACTACATTAGCTCTAGAATGTCAAATATTTTATTGCTACGTTTAATCAACTTGTGCTAATTTGTTACTATTCACAGCTAAATTATATTGTGTTTGAGGGACTTATATATTTTTGTAGAATTTTTCGTCTTCGCGCAGCAATTTGGAGCGTAGCTCCAGCAAGAAGCGATAAAATTCGAAAAAATATATAAGTTCCTTTTATACGAATATTTACTTAAATAGCTGTGAATGGTAACGCTAATTTCACAATTTTAGTTTATGTGCATATTATATGTTATAGGAGGAATTATTATGGCTGATTTTGTTTTAACCTCCATATTATGGATTTTAGCATTATATGGTCTTTTTGAAATTATTAAAACTATTATACATATTCATAAATATCCATCTGTTTCTTTTAATGATACTTCTTTTATTATTACTGTTCATAATCAGGAAAATAATATTGAATATTTTTTAAAGTTATTTATATATAAGATTTTATATTATAATTTAAATATTCCTGAAATTGTTATTGTAGATTTAAATTCTACTGATAAAACTTTAGATATATTAAATAATTTTGCAAAAGATTTTTCTTTTATTAAAGTACTTACTCTAGATGAATATAAAGATATATTGTCAATTTCAAAACAAACAACATTTTAGAAAAAAACAAAGACAGTTTTTTGCTGTCTTTATTTTTTCTCTATATTAATTCTAATATAACTGTTTCTGCAGAGTCTCCTTTACGAGGTCCTTTTCTGATTATTCTTGTATATCCACCTTTAACATCTTTATATTTTGGTGCTAGTTCATCAAATAATTTTGTAGCTAAATCTACATTTTTTCCATCTGCATCTTTAACTTTGTTAATATTTTGCATTATTTTTCTTCTAGCATTTAATTTAGATGGCATATCTTTCTTTCTCTTTTCAGTAGTTTCTTCTCTAACTACTTTTAGATATTCTCTACCATTTTTGCTCTTTACAAGTTCAGTAACTTTATTTCCTTTTTCGTCTACCTTTGCTTTAGAAACTTTTACTTCTACTTCTTCGCTATTTCCAGCTTCTTTTATAGCAAGAGCGATTAAACTATCTGCTATTGCTTTTGTTTCTTTAGCTCTAGTAAGAGTAGTTTCTATTTTTTCATGCCAAATTAGATCTGTAACTTGTGCTTTAAGCATTGCTAAACGTATGTCAGTTGTTCTTCCTAATTTTCTATTTGTTGCCACTTTTTTCACCTTCCTTTAATCTTCATTGCTTGCGAAGTCTAGACCTAATGAATGTAATTTATTAGTTACTTCATCTAATGATTTCTTTCCTAAATTTCTTACCTTCATCATTTCAGCTTCTGTCTTATTTGTTAGGTCTTCTACTGTAGATATTCCTGCTCTCTTTAAGCAGTTAAATGATCTTGCAGATAATTCTAAGTCTTCTATTGAAGTTTCTAATACTTTTTCTTTCTTAGATTCTTCTTTTTCAACCATTACTTGTGTATTTTTGCTTATTTCAGATAAGTCTATAAATAATTCTAAGTGTTCTGTCATTATTTTTGCAGCTAAGCTTAATGCTTCATATGGCTTTAAGCTTCCATCTGTCCATAATTCTATTGTAAGCTTATCTAAGTCAACTGTTTGACCAACTCTAGTATTTTCAACTGAATAATTTACTTTCTTTACTGGAGTGTATATAGAATCTATTGGAATAACACCTATTGGCATATCTGGTGTTTTATTCTTTTCTGCATTATTATATCCTCTTCCACGGTTAGCTGTCATTTCCATAACTAAATGTCCACCTTGAGAAACTGTTGCTATATGTAGGTCTGGATTTAATATTTCTACAGTGCCATCTGTTTCTATATCTCCTGCTTTTACTTCTCCTTCATGATCAAAGTTTATTCTTAGAGTTTTCATTTCATCTCCATCAACTTTGATTCTTACCATTTTTAAATTAACTATTATTTCTGGTACATCCTCTACAACATTAGGAATTGTTGTAAATTCATGAGCTGCTCCATCTATTTTTACAGATGTTATAGCTGCTCCTGGAAGAGAAGAAAGTAATATTCTTCTTAATGAGTTTCCTATTGTTATACCATAACCACGCTCTAGTGGTTCGCAAGTAAATTTAGCATAATTTGTACTATTGTCCATTTCTAAGCATTTAATATTTGGCTTTTCAAATTCTATCATTTTTACCTCCTAATATAAATATATTGGATAATATATTTACAACTTTTCTATTAATATAACCTATTATTTAGAGTAAAGCTCTACTATTAAATGTTCCTCAACAGGTAGGTCAATGTCTTCTCTTGAAGCTAATCTTACAACTTTTCCACTTAAAGCTTCTGAATCTTTTTCAAGCCAAGTTGGGACTGGTCTACTTGCATTTTCTTCTGCTGCCATTTTTACTGTTCCATTATCTTTTCTAATTTCTCTTAATGCGATAACATCTCCTGCTTTTACTAAATAAGATGGTATATCAACTTTCTTTCCATTTACTTCAAAAGCACCATGTGTTACTTGCATTCTTGCTTGAGCTCTTGAGCTTGCAAATCCTAATCTATATACTACATTATCTAATCTGCTCTCTAATATTTGTAATAATATTTCACCTGTTTTTCCTCTGCTGTTTGATGCCATTTCAAAGTATTTTCTAAATTGTTTTTCGCCTACTCCATAGAAAGCTTTTGTTTTTTGTTTTTCTCTTAACTGAGTACCATATTCAGAAATTTTGCTTTTCTTTTGACCATTTTGTCCTGGCGCATAATTTCTTCTAGTAATACTACATTTATCTGAATAGCATCTAGAACCTTTTAAGAACAATTTTTGCCCTTCTCTACGGCAAATACGGCATTGTTCGTCTTTATATCTTGCCATTTTTTATTTCACCTTCCTTAAATTTTTCGTTACATATATTTTAATTATACTCTTCTTCTTTTTGGTGGTCTACAACCATTGTGAGGTATTGGAGTAACATCTTTTATTGATGTTATTTCAAGTCCTGCTGTTTGTAATGATCTTATTGCAGACTCACGACCAGAACCTGGTCCTTTAACAAATACATCTACTGTTTTTAATCCATGTTCCATTGCAGCTTTTGCAGCTGTTTCAGCAGCTTCTCCTGCAGCAAATGGTGTGCTTTTTCTTGAACCTTTGAATCCAAGTTCTCCAGCACTTGCCCATGATAAAACATTCCCTTGAGCATCTGTTATTGTTACAATTGTATTATTAAAACTAGAATGAATATGAGCCATACCTTTTTCTATGTTTTTTCTATCTCTTCTTCTAGTTGGTTTCTTTGCTAAATTCTTTGTTGCCATTTTTAAGTTTTCCCTCCTTTATATTTTGGGATTATCCCTACTATGAATTTATTTATTATTTCTTGCTTTTGCTTACTAATTTTCTTGGTCCTTTTCTTGTACGAGCATTTGTTTTTGTTCTTTGTCCTCTTACTGGAAGACCTCTTCTATGTCTAAGTCCTCTGTAGCAACCAATTTCTGTTAATCTTTTAATGTTTAATGCAACTTCTCTTCTTAAATCACCTTCTAAAGTATAACCATCCATTGCATTTCTTATTGATTGTAATTGTTCATCTGTTAGATCTTTTACCCTTACATCTGGACTTACTCCAGCTTTCTTTAATATTTCTTGAGAACGAGATAGTCCTATTCCATATATATATGTAAGTCCTATTTCAACTCTTTTTTCTCTAGGTAAATCAACTCCTGCTAAACGAGCCATTTTTGCACCTCCAAATGTTAATTTAATTTTATTTTTTGTTGTGCTTTCTTAAAACACTAAAGGTGAAATTACTAACTTAACTCTTCTAAAAAGATATATAGCTATAAATTAGAGGTATTTTATACACTATTATATAGTTTTATAGTTTTTTAAATTAGTCTTTAGTCCTTTAAAAAAAGCATATATATAAACACAAACCTTAAATTTATTAAATATGCTTAAAACATATTTAACAGCCGCGAATCGATTTGTGTTAATATCTAATTTTTTATTATTATCCTTGTCTTTGTTTATGCTTAGGATTTTCGCATATTACTCTGATGACACCTTTTCTTTTTATAACTTTGCATTTGTCACACATTTTTTTAACTGATGGTCTTACCTTCATTATTTACGCACCTCCTAAATTAAATGATATATATTAGTATTAGATATTATTTTGCTCTCCAGGTTATTCTTCCTCTTGTTAAGTCATATGGTGATAGTTCAACCTTTACTTTATCTCCAGGAAGAATTTTTATATAATTCATTCTTAATTTTCCAGAGATGTGAGCTAATATCTGATGACCATTTGCTAACTCTACTTTAAAATTTGTGTTTGGTAATGTTTCTACAACAGTACCTTCAACTTCAATAACATCCTCTTTTGACATTATTTTCCCTCCATAATTTCTTTGTATTAAATACAATATAGCTATTATACACATAATAGCTAATATAGTATATAACATTTTTATAATAATGTCAAGATTTCTGGCTCATTTTCTGTAATTAAAATTGTATTTTCGTAATGAGCAGCTAGGCTTCCATCCTCTGTTATAATGGTCCATCCATCTTCTAATTCTAAAATCCCTGGTTCTCCCATTATTACCATTGGCTCTATTGCTAGAGTCAT
Source organism: uncultured Clostridia bacterium (assembly GCA_944388645.1). Taxonomy (GTDB): domain Bacteria; phylum Bacillota; class Clostridia; order TANB77; family CAG-508; genus CAG-245. The sequence goes on along the minus strand of CALXJO010000007.1, from coordinate 584 downwards.
GCCTGGTTCTAGTCTTATACCGCGTCCTGCTTTTCCGTAATTTGGTATTCCAGGATCTTCATGCATACTCTCACCTATACCATGTCCTTGAAATTCTCTTACTACACTATATCCGTTTTTTTCTACATATTCTCCTATTGCGTGGCATATATCGCCTAATCTAAATTCTTTTTTTGCAAATTTTATGCCTTCAAAAAATGCTTGTTTTGTAACATCTACTAATCTCTTTGTTTCATTACTAATTTTTCCTACACAGTATGTTCTTGCACAATCTCCATTAAATCCATCTTTATATGCTACTAAATCAACACTTATAATATCTCCTTCTTTTAAGATTTCTCTCTTAGAAGGAATTCCGTGTATGACTACATCATTTACAGAAGCACATATTGAACCAGGAAATGGTGGTACTCCTTTTACTCCACTTGGATATCCTTTTTCTGCAGGTATTGCTCCATTTTTTCTCATAGTATCTTCTGCAATTTTATCAAGTTCCCATGTAGATATTCCTGGTCTAATTGCTGCTTCTACTGCTTTTTGTGCTAAGAAAGCAACCCTACATGCTTCTCTCATTTTTTGTATTT
>CALXJO010000006.1 GCA_944388645.1 uncultured Clostridia bacterium | reverse complement strand
GGAGTTCCAGGAATAAGAAATACTTTATTAAAAACTGAGAGCAATGACTCTGTATCAACAAGTACAACATCTACAAGCAGTGGACAAATAAATACTACTCAAATATCTCTAGAAGAATATTCTGAAACAGGAATTGGAGTTGCTCAAAAGATATTACCTTCAATTGTTGGTATAAGAGTAGAATTCCCAGTTAATTCTATATTCTTAAATCAATCTGGTTCAACAGCAACTGCAGAAGGATCAGGAATAATAATTAGTGAGGATGGATATATATTAACAAATAACCATGTTGTTAGTTCAGCATCATCTTCATCTTATTATTCATTAGGAGAAGCAAGTAAAATATCAGTTTATCTATATAATGATACAACCGCATATGAAGCAAGCATAGTAGGAACAGATGAAGAAACAGATTTAGCTGTAATCAAAATAGATAAAACAGGACTAACCGCAGCAGAACTTGGCGATTCAGATTCTGTAGCAGTAGGTGAATTTGCAATGGCTGTTGGAAATCCACTTGGAATGCAAAGTTCAATCACTGCAGGTGTTATAAGTGGTGTAAATAGAGAAGTAACAGATTCTGATGGAAAAACATTTACAGTAATACAAACAGATGCTGCTATAAACTCTGGAAATAGTGGAGGAGCACTAGTAAATAGCCAAGGTCAAGTAATAGGAATTAATACATTAAAAGTATCTGCTACCGGTGTTGAAGGTATGGGATTTGCTATACCAATAAATTCTGCAAAACCAATATATGAAGACTTAATACAATATAACAAAGTAAGAAGACCATATATAGGAATTTCAGGAAGAGACTTAGACCAAGCAACAGCACAAAGAAATAATTTAGTAGAAGGTGTATATGTAGTTTCTGTTGAAGAATTCTCAGCTGCTGAAAAAGCTGGTATAAAAGCAGGAGACGTAATAGTAAAAGCAGATGGAACAGATGTAAAAACAATGGATGAATTAAATGCAGTAAAAAACACTCATAATATTGGAGACCAAATGACTATAGTCGTTAATAGAAATGGAGAAGAAAAAGAATTAACATTAACATTACAAGAACAATAAAATACAAATTAGTTACATTAAGTTCACAAAAAGGACAAAAAGTATTGGTAATATATAACCATAGTTAGTAATAACGTTACTCCATTACTAACTAAAAAATAAAAACATCCCCTTTTATTTTCGAATCGATTACCCAAGAGAAAGTGGTAATCGATTTTTTTCGCCCAAGAGGGACGCCCCTTATTGGGCGAAATTTTCTAATTAATGCTTGCAAAAATATTATATTCAATATATAATTTACTTTGCAAATTAAATTATTCAAGGAGAAGAAAATGAAAAACGAAAAAGGAATGGGGCTAATACAGCTAATAGTATTTGTAGTTTTAATTATATTAATAGTAGCAATGAGTGTATACTTTATAAGAATGCAATATAATGAAGTAAGAGTAGAAACAATAAAAACAGATATGTTGCAAGTACAATGGAAATTAAAAGATTATATAGATACTCAAACTGTAAATGGAGATGAAATTCAGTATTTGGGTTCAAAGGTTAGTGATAATTTACAAGACCCTTTACTTTCAGAAGTAATTAGTAATAATGTAATTCCAGAAAGTGAATACGAAAAATATTATATATTAAAAGATGAAGATTTAGCTACTGCTGGTCTAGAAATTACAAATTATGAAGAAAGCTACTTTTTAATAAATTATGAAAGTTATGAAGTGATTGTTACACAAGGATGTAATATCTCAGATGATGAAACATTATATAAATTATCAGATATAGAAAGTAGAACAGAAGATAATGGAAATAACCAAGTAGCAAATCAAGAATAAAATGATGTTCCACATAAAGCTTTAAAAAGCAAGGAAGGACAGTAATAAAAATGAAAGAAAAAGAAGAACTAAGATTAAAAGAATTAAAGCAAATAGAAGAAGAACTATATAATTCAGGAGTTAATTTAATATGTGGTATTGATGAAGCAGGAAGAGGACCACTAGCTGGTCCAGTAGTGGTTGCAGCTGCAATAATGCCAAGAGACTCTATGATAGAAGGTGTAAATGACTCTAAAAAAGTTTCAGAAAAAAAGAGAGAAAAATTATATGATTTAATTACAGATGAAGCTATAGCATATGGAGTTGGCATTATAGATCAAAAAGAAATAGATAGGATTAATATATTGAATGCAACAAAAGAAGGGCTAACAATGGCAGTTAAAGAACTAAACCCAAAGCCAGACTTAATTATAGTAGATGCTTTATCAAAAATAGACACAGAAGGAATACCCTATAAGTCAATTATAAAAGGTGATGCCAAATGTTATTCTATAGCTTGTGCTTCAATAATTGCAAAAGTTACAAGGGATAGAATAATGAGGCAGTGGGACGAAGTTTATCCTCAATATGGATTTATTAAACATAAAGGCTATGGAACAGCAGCACATATATCAGCAATTAAAGAATATGGGCTATGTCCATTACATAGATTATCATTTGTGAAGAATATTGTAAATACAAAATAACAAAGGAGAAAAGGTTGAAAAATAATTGCGTTTTGGCGTTGTTAAACTGCGCTACGAAAATCCTTTGGCGTTGTAAAAAGCACGCCTCCGGTTTTCTTGCTTGTTTGCCTAGCCAAAAGCACAATTCTTTTTCAACCAGATTTGTGCCTAAGGAAGGAATGAAATTAAAGATGAATATTTTAGATATTATTGGTAAAAAAAGAGATGGTAAAAGTTTAACTAAAGAAGAAATAGAATTCTTTGTAAAAGAATATACTAATGGAAATATTGCAGATTATCAAGCATCAGCATTAGTTATGGCAATTTATATAAATGGAATGACAGTAGAGGAAACTACAAATTTAAGTTTAGCAATGGCACATTCAGGTGATATTTTAGACTTATCCATGCTTGGAAATGTTGTAGATAAACATAGTACAGGAGGAATTGGAGACAAGGTTACATTAATTTTAATGCCAATAGTTGCATCACTTGGTGTAAAAGTTGCCAAAATGTCTGGAAGAGGTCTGGGATTTACTGGAGGAACAAAAGATAAATTAGAAGCAATTCCAGGCTATAAAACAGAAATTTCTATAGAAGAATTTATACAAAATGTACAGAAAATAGGAATAAGTTTAATAGGTCAAACATTAAACTTAGCACCAGCAGATAAAAAATTATATGCTTTAAGAGATGCAATTAATTGTACAGCAAATATTCCTTTAATTAGCTCTAGTATAATGAGTAAAAAAATAGCTTCAGGTGCAAATAAACTTGTTTTAGATGTAACATGTGGAAGCGGAGCATTTATGAAAAATATTGAAGATGCAGAAAAACTTTCTAAAACAATGATTGAAATTGGAAAACTAGCAGGTAAAGAAACAGTTTGTATAATAACCAACATGGACCAACCTTTAGGAAAAATGGTTGGAAATACTTTAGAAGTTATAGAAGCAGTAGATGCTTTAAAAGGAAATATGAGTGAAGATGTGAAAAATGTTGTTCTAGAATTAGGAGCTTACATTTTAAAATTAGACGGAAAAGGAGAGAACATAGAAGAAAACAAGAAACAAATAGAAGAAGCTATAAAAACTGGAAAAGCATATAATAAATTCTTAGAACTTATACAAAATCAAGGTGGAGACATCTCTTATATAGAAGACACTACTAAATTTGAAAAAGCAAAATATAAAATTAATGTAATATCTGATAAAGAAGGTTTTATAGATAAGCTTAATGCAGAACAGGTTGGAAAAATCGCTTCTTACCTAGGAGCAGGAAGAATAAGAAAAGAAGACGACATTGATTATAGTGTAGGAATAGAGCTTATAAAAAAAGTCGGAGATAAAGTAATTAAAGGAGAAAACTTAGCTATCATTTATGCAAACGATGAAGAAAAAGGAGAAGAAGCAAGAAAAAGCTTACTAGAAACATATAAAATAAGTGAAGAAAAAGTGGAAAAAATAGCCGATATTTTAGAAATATTGGAATAAACAAAAAACTTCATTACTACAGAAATGTAATAATGAAGTTTTTGATTTAATATTTTATAAAGATATATTTATATTATTGTTATTTCCAGAGTTTAACCCAAGATTAGTAAATGCATTATACAAATTCTTATCTTTTAGAAATCTATTAACATTTTTTAATGATACACCAGTAGCATCTGCTAAACCTTCCACTGTAACTTCGTTATCAGCCTCATTTAAAAAATTAGTTAATTGGTTAATATCATTTTCATCCTTTGCTTGACAATTAGGACATACTAGATTTTTTGATGTAAAAAAACATCCGCAACGTTCACATTTATTTAGATTCATTAGTAGCCTCCTGTAATTAAATAGTATAATAATTTATTCGATAATTATTGTACCATAAACAATTAAAAATATAAATAGAAAATGTAAAAAAATAAAAAAATTTGTTGTCAAAAAGTACTTGCAATGTGCTGTTTTTTCTGGTATAATATTGCTTGTTAAAAAATACGCACACAGAATTAGTTTAAAGGGAGTGCTTTTATAAAATATGAAAGTTCCTTTAAATGTAGCCTAAGAGCAACATTAATTAAAAGAAAATTCTGTGGAGGTAAAAACTAAAAGGAGGAATAAAATTATGGCAGTAGTTGCAATGAAACAATTACTAGAAGCAGGTGTTCACTTTGGACATCAAACAAGAAGATGGGATCCTAGAATGGCTGAATATATATTCCAAGCTAGAAATGGAATCCACATTATCGATTTACAAAAGACATCAAAAAAATTAGACGAGGCATATGCATTTTTAAAAGAGCAAGCTGAAGAAGGAAAAACAGTTCTATTTGTAGGAACTAAAAAACAAGCTCAAGACTGCATGAAAGAAGCAGCTGAAAAATGTGGAATGTACTACGTAAATCAAAGATGGTTAGGTGGAATGCTAACAAACTTTGAGACAATTAAGAAAAGAGTAGACAGATTAAAACAATTAGAAAAAATGCAAGAAGATGGTACATTTGATGTACTACCTAAAAAAGAAGTTATTCTTTTAAAGAAAGAAATGGACAAATTAGAGAAAAACCTTGGAGGAATTAAAGATATGGAAGAACTTCCAGGAGTTATATTCTTAGTAGATCCAAAGAAAGAAAGAAATGCAGTATTAGAAGCTAGAAAATTAAACATACCAACAATTGGATTAATAGACACAAACTGCAATCCAGAAGATGTTGACTATGTTATCCCAGGAAATGATGATGCTATAAGAGCTGTTAAATTAATAGCTGATGTTATGGCAAATGCAGTAATCGAGGGAAGACAAGGCGAATCTTTAGGAGAAGTAGAAGAAGAAATGCAAGAAGCTACAACTGAAGAACCAGAAAGCATTGAAGAAGTTGTAGAAAATGCAGATGAAAATGAAGCAGAATAATAAATAAAAATATAAATTACCAAAGAGGGTAGGGCAGCTGCCCTATCCTCTTTTGAGTTTAAGGCTTTAAGTCTAATATGTCAAAATATAAGGACTTAAACATTTAGATAATAATTGTATTTAATAAATACAAAGAAAAAATAAAGGAGGAAATAAAATGATAACAGCTAGCCAAGTAAAAGAACTTAGAGAAAAGACAGGTGCAGGAATGATGGACTGCAAAAAAGTATTAACAGAGACTGACGGAGACATGGAAAAAGCAATGGAATTACTACGTGAAAGAGGAATAACAAAGGCTGCAAAAAAATCATCAAGAATAGCTGCTGAAGGCTTAGTAGACAGCTACATTACAGAAGATGGAAAAGTAGGAGCAGTAGTTGAAGTAAATGCTGAAACAGACTTCGTTGCACAAAACGCAGAATTCAAGCAATTTGTAAGTGATGTTGTAAAACAAATTGCATTAAATAATCCAAAAGATGTAGAAGAATTACTTTCTCAAAAATCAATAGCTGATGAAAGCAAAACAGTACAAGAAGTATTAACAGACAAAATTGCAACAATAGGAGAAAACTTAAGCATAAGAAGATTTGCAAGATTTGAAGCATCAAATGGAATGGTTTCAAAATATATACATGGAGATGGAAAAATAGGTGTTCTTCTAGAAACAGAAAATGCAGATGAAGAACTTGCAAAAGACATTTGTATGCAAATTGCAGCAGCAAGACCAGAATATTTAACAAGAGAAGATGTACCACAAGAAAGAATAGACAAAGAAATGGAAATATTAAAAGCTCAAGCTGTTAATGAAGGAAAACCAGAAGCAATAGCTGAAAAAATGGTACAAGGAAGAATTGGAAAATTCTATTCAGAAATCTGCTTAGTAGACCAAGAATTTGTAAAGAATCCAGACATGAAAATTAGCCAATTATTAAAAGAAAAAGGAGCTAAAATAGTAAGATTTGCAAGACTTGAAAGAGGAGAAGGAATCGAGAAAAAAGAAGAAAACTTTGCAGAAGAAGTTGCAAAACAATTAAAATAAAAAATAAAAGAGGAAGCCCTAAATTCATTTTAATATAGCTTCCTCTTTTTTATGTAGTTACTTTTTACAGATTTTAAAGTAAATGTCTACATAAAGGAAATTAATATTAGTTACAATTCACAGCCTTTAGAAAATATTTATATATAGAAAATTTATATATTTTTTCGAATTTTATCGCTTCTGGGAAGACGAAAAATTCTCCAAAAATATATAAATTTTCCTATTTAAAGTTTAAGCTGGCTGTGAATAGTAACAAAATATATAATAAAAATATTGTCCTTTTACATAAAAACTGGTATAATTACCAATATAATTTACTTAAATTTCTAAGGAGAAAAAAAGTGTTTAATATTAAGAGTTTAAAGGTACAAGACAAAAAAGAAAAGAAAAAAGAAGAAGATTCACCAAAAATAAGAAATATAAAAATGCAAATATTAGCAATAGCTGCAATACTTTTATTTAGTGCAGCTGTTTGTCCTGTGACATTTCAGAATGATACATTTTATACAATAAAAATAGGTGAGCATATTATAAATACTGGTGCCATAGACATGCAAGACCCATTCTCATGGCACGAGAATTTACCATATACATACCCTCACTGGGCTTATGATGTAATGATATATTTAATATATAATTTGGGTGGATTCTTAGGAATTTTCATATCTACAATAGTATTTTCTTGCATATTAGGTGTATTAATTTATATAACAAACTGTAAAATATCTGGTAATAAACTAATATCATTTATAATAACAATTGGTGCAATGTATCTGTTACAGCCATACATAACAGCAAGAGCACAGCTTGTAACATTTATCTTACTAGAGCTAACAGTCCTATTTATAGAAAAATTCTTAGAGAACAAGAAAAAAAGATATGCAATTGGAATAATTTTAATATCAATAGCAATTGCTAACCTACATTGTGCTGTTTGGCCATTCTTCTTTGTTTTATTCTTACCATATGTTGTAGAATTTGCAGTATTTAAAATAATAGATGCAGGACTAATATATAAAATAAGAAAAAAATATTATGAATGTAAAATGAAAACATTTGAAAGACTAGCAAAGAAAGATGAAAAATATGCTAAGAAAGTAAATAGTACAGTAGAAAAACTAGAAGAATTAAAAACAAGACAAACAAAAATAATAGAAAACAGAGAAAAGAGTAGAAAATCACCTTATAAAATTAGATTTTATAAAAATGATGCAGCTAAATGGCTAATCGTTATTATGATTATTTGTGCATTTACAGGACTTTTAACTCCTTTAGGAGATACTCCATACACATATCTTTATAAAACAATGATTGGAAACACAACACAAAGTATAAGTGAGCATTTACCATTAACATTAATAGAAAATAAAGAAATGCTAGTAGTATTAGCAGTACTTGTAGCAATGCTTATATTTACAGATGAAAAAATAAGATTAAAAGATTTATTTATGCTAGCAGGCTTAGCACTTTTAATGTTTATGACTAGAAGACAAGAATCAATGTTTGTAATCTTTGGAAGTGCAATAGCCACTAAAATAATAACTGATTTAATTACCAAATATGATATAAACGGATTAAGAGAAGCAGAAAAAATATCGGTATCTAATCTAGGAATTGTAGCAATAATGTTAATTGCAATACTAATTTCTATTATTGAAGTTAGACCAAAGCTTGATGATAATTTTGTAAATACTTCATCATACCCAGTTGATGCTGCAGAATTTATTAAAAATAATTTAGATTTAAGTAGTATACGATTATTTAACGAATATAATTATGGAAGTTATCTATTATTTGAAGGAATACCAGTATTTATAGATTCAAGAGCAGATTTGTATGCTCCAGAATTTAATGGCGAAAAAAATGAAGAAGGAGAATATGATGGAAGAGATATATTCTCAGATTATATAAAAACCTCAAATATAGCAAGATATTATGAGACCACATTTGAAGATTATGATATAACACATGTTATTTTAAGTAAAAATTCTAAACTTAACATGTTAGTATCAAGAGATAGTAATTATGAACAATTATATTCAGATAGTCATTTTGTTATATATGAAAGAGAAGTAGAATAAAAGGAGATAAGGTTGAAAAATAATTTTCACCCATCCAGTTTATGTAAGCTTTTTAAGCTTACAAATTGCAAGAAAGGAGAATGATGATAGCTTAAAAAGCTAACATCCACTAGGAAATTGGAAAAGGTAGTTGTAGAAGAAAATACTCAAAAGAAAAGAATAGACAGCTACATAGTAGATAAGAACATAAACTTATCTAGAACTGCAATAAAAAGATTATTAGATGAAGGCAAAATTTTAGTAAATGGAAAAAAACAAAAACCTTCTTATAAACCAGAAGTAGGAGACATTATAACAATAGAAATTCCTGAGCCAGAAGAAGTAGAACTAAAACCACAAGATATTCCTATAGATGTTATCTATGAAGATAAAGACATAATAGTTGTAAACAAACCAAAAGGAATGGTTGTACATCCTGCAAATGGAAATCCAGATGGAACATTAGTAAATGCAATACTTGCTAAATGCAAAGATAGCCTATCTGGAATTGGTGGAGAGATAAGACCAGGAATAGTTCACAGATTAGATAAGGACACTTCTGGTCTATTAATCATAGCTAAAAATGACCAAGCTCATATAAATATGAGTAAACAAATTCAGGATAGAAAAGTTATAAAAAAATATATTGCTCTAGTAAAAGGAGTTATAGGAGAAAACACTGCAACAATAGATATGCCAATTGCACGAAGTACCAAAGATAGAAAGAAAATGGCAGTAGACCCAAAGGGAAAAGAAGCAATAACTCATTATAAAGTATTACAAAGATATGACAAATACACACTTCTAGAAATAAAAATAGATACTGGAAGAACTCATCAAATAAGAGTTCATATGTCTTATATTGGACATCCAGTAGTAGGAGATATGCAATACTCAAATGGAAAAAATGAATTTGAAATTGAAGGACAAATGTTACATTCAAAGTATTTAGAATTTGACCATCCTATTACAGGAAAAAGATTAAAATTAGAAGCCCCTCTTCCAGAATATTTTGAGCAAGTTCTAAAAGAACTAGAGGGCAGACAAATAAATTAAAAGGTGAGATTTAATGGAAGAAAGATTACAAAAATATTTAGCAAACAATGGAATCGGTGCAAGAAGAAAATGTGAAGAATATATAGTGCAGGGAAGAGTAAAAGTAAATGAAAAAGTAGTTACTCAGCTTGGCACAAAAATAAATCCAGAGAAAGATCTTATTGAATTTGATGGTAAAACCGTAGAAAAAGTTAATCACTATGTTTATATATTATTAAACAAACCAATAGGATATGTAACAACTGTAAAAGATCAATTTAATAGACCAACAGTTTTAGACTTAGTAAAAGTAGATGAAAAAATACTTCCAGTTGGTAGATTAGATATGTATACATCAGGAGCTTTAATCCTAACAAATGATGGTGAATTTATAAATAAAGTAACACATCCTAAAAATGAAGTTGAAAAAACATATACTGTTACAGTTAAAGGAATAGTAACAAAAGAAGATGTAGAAAAGCTAGAAGCAGGAGTAAAAATAGATGACTATATATCTGGAAAGGCAAAAGTTAAGATATTAAAAACAAATGAAGAAAAACAAATTTCTAGATTGCAAATAACAATTCATGAAGGCAAAAATAGAGAAGTAAGAAAAATGTGTGAAGCAATAGATAAAAAAGTTTTAGCATTACATAGAAGAAAAATTGGTAATATAGATGTAAAAAACATGAAAATTGGAACATGGAGATATTTAAAAGAGCAAGAGCTAAAACAATTAGGCTTGACAAATACTTAAAAATGTGGAAAAATAAGTATATACTAAAGAAGAGGTAAGTAAAATGAAATCAAATATTACATATGATAAAATTTCTAAAACTTTACCAATAAATGAAATTACTAAAGGTAGTAAGGTAAGTGGTTTTGTTAAAAACATACAACCATATGGAGCATTTATACATACAGATAATGGATTAGAAGGACTTCTTTATATAGAAGATATTTCTGTTGCAAGAATAAAAACTCCTTTTGAAAGATTTAAAATTGGACAAAGAATCAATGTCCTTATTAAAGATGTTGATTTGGAGAAAAACAAAATATATTTTTCATATAAGGAACTTCTTGGAACATGGGAAGATAATGTTAAAGAGTTTAAGGAAAAGACAGTTGTACAAGGAATTGTAAGAGAAACTGAGAAAAATAAAAGAGGTATATTTATAGAACTTAAACCCAATTTAGTAGGAATGGCTGAATATAAAGAAGGCATGGAATATGGGCAAAAAGTAGATGTATATATTAAGAAAATAGTGGAAGATAAGAAAAAAATTAAATTAATTATAAAATAGTAATACTTTGAGTAGGAGGATTAAAATGATAGAAGATTCAGAAATAAAAACGAAAACATCGCCATTCGCAATAAGAGAAGGCGAAATAAAAGTGTTTGATGGCAAAGATGGATATGTTTCAATGAATCAAATAATACAAAAAATAAATGTAGGACATATAAATGACCTTCATTTTAGAATAATGGAACTTGTAAATGAATTTGAATTTATAACATCAAGACAATTATTTCAGTTATTAAGTAAAGAGGATTTTGATATAAAATCTCAAGATAAATTGAATAACAAATTAGAACAATTAGTAAAGACAAAAATACTTACAAGATATTATTTTAATTCTGAAGATGGAAAAGGTATATATAGAATATATTGTTTAGAAAAAATGGGAAAATACTTATTAAACTCTAGAGGAGTTGAATGTAATTGGCAACCAACTGATAATACAAAAACAGTTCCAATGATAAAGAAAAGACTTGCAAGTAACCAAACCTTAATTGCATATAAAGATAAAGTACATGCTTTTAATGGTTATGAAGTAAGAGCTACAATGCGTGCAAAGGCACTTGGAAAAACATTTAAAACAACAGGTCCAAAGATTACTTTAAGTATACAAGGAAGAAGATTAGATTTTATTTTTGAGATTGTTAGAAGAGAAGAAGATTGGGAAAATAAATTAAAAGATAGAATGAAATTATATAAAGATTTCTATACAAACTTTGCTCCAATGGATTCAGGCTTTAGAAATATTCCTCAATTAATAATACAATGTGAAGACGAAAGACATACAGCTGAAAGCTTTAAAGTAATTATTATGAATGATTTAGTGCCACCTAAAATGAATTTATATTATACAACTGATTTAAGACAAAATGCTCCAAATCTAGAGCAAAGTCTTATAGAATTTAAGCTAGATGAACCAAGCAACAAATATAAAATGGAAAATCCAACTATAAAAATATTAGGATAATTTTCCTGAGAATATAAAAATTTCGCCCAAAAAGGACCGTCCCTCTTGGGCGAAATTTTTATTAGTTATTATCTTCATTTTTCTTTTTCTTAAAATTAAATACTATTGCATCTTGGTTGTCTAATAAAAAGTTAGAATCTGAATTATCTGTTTTTATTGGGTCGATTTCATCTTGTACATCATCTTTAAAATGATAATTTTGTAAAGGATTTCTTCTTCTCTTAGGATTGTCTTCATCATTAGTATTAACTGAAGTTGAAGAACTGAATCTATCAAAAGGATATTCTTTTACTGTTTTTGGTTGTGTATAAGATGCTGATAAGAAACTTAAGTTTGCAATACCAGTATCACTTTTTCCAGACATATTTCTAAATTTATAGAAACATTGTTTAAATTTAAGTGATTGTATTTTTCCTGGTTCATATTTAGTCTTATTACCAAATTTAATATCTGTAAGTTTAGGGTCATATTCTCCTTTATCTGATTGGTAAGCATATTTGAATTGCCATTCTCTCTTATCACCAATTTCTTTAGACCACCATTCATTATCTTCTGGTGAGTTATTACCAAATACTACTTTGTTAGAGCAGTTAGATGTAATTATTTGTCTATGTTTTTTATCTTTACCGTCTAATTGTGCTAAGTTTTGTGTCGAGATAATTGTTGAAACTTTATACTTTCTATATAAAGTAAACAATGAATCTGTTGGATCACAAATAAAATCTGCAAACTCATCAATATAGAAGAAATGTGGTATTCTATCTTTTTCCGTACCAGGTCTTCTAAGTACTGAATATTGCATTAATAATATAAAGAATAATCCAAAAGCTGTATGAATTGCTGGTCCTAAATCACCACGTCTTGTACAAACAAATGTAATTTCACCATTTTTTAATGCATTATCATAATTTACATTATTTGTTCTATTACATAGAATATTTTTAACACCTGGATATCTCAATAATGAATCTAATTGAGATGTTGCCATTGAAACGAAACTTTCCATATCTGTTTTGTTTGGTGCATTATGATAGAAGTTTCTTTCCAAATAACTAATAAGTGCAGAATATTTCTCTGCTAATTCTTCATCCTGTTTTAGAGCTTCACACATATTTTCTACTAAAGAAAAATCTATTAAACAATTTTGAAGATCCTCTAAGTTTGGTAAATCACCATCATGTAATATAGGATACATTTCTTTTAATAAAATTACTATATTTTCAATAGCCTGATTTGCAGCATTTTCTCTATAAGCAAGTGTCATATCAGGAGCAGAAGAAGAATATAGTCCTTTTAAAACTGTTGAAATAGCAATTGCTGTTTGAATTGGATCATCATATACAAATGGATTTAAGCCAATTGAATTTGGATTATTAGGATCAATTATATTTACTTTCAATTTATAAGCATTTGCAACTTTCTCCATTTTATTAACTGATTCGATGTCAGGAGATAAGTAAGTTAAGCCTAAACCTCTATAAATATATTTTTCTCCAGTTCCTGTCAAAATCATTTTCTTCATATATGCATCATATAATTTTATTTTATTCTCTTTAGGTATAAGCATATTCAAGCTAAAATTCTCATTAATATAATCATTTGAATAAGGAGAATCTAGAGTAGCAATTCCTGTTTTTAATGCTGTAAATCCCATTTCTTTAGATATTTCTTTAAAGAAGTATTTCTTATCTAAATCTTTTGCAATCATAGGTTCAAAAATAAGTGATGTTTTACCAGCACCAGAAACTCCGGCAAACTAAAGTTGGGTAAAATCTCTTTTCTTCAGCAATTTTTACACTTTTACCAGATTCTTTATCAGTACCAATACTCATTTCACATGTATATGGTCCCCAAGAACCAGATTTATCAGCTAAGTTTATACCACCATATTCTGCGATAGATTCTGTAATTTTTTGTGTATCATGAATAGTTCCATGTAACCACTTAATAACAGGATAAAATGTTGTTAAAGGTATATATATTGCTATTGAAGAAAACGCTGGTTGAATTAGATTGAAAAAGTTACTTGCTATATATGGAAAGTTTGGTACAGAAAGTAGTAGTAACCATCCCAATTGATTAATCCATTGAGTAAACATTGAAACTATTATTATGTATAAACTAACTATATAAACATCAAATAATTTTAATTTTGTATCATCACTATCTGCAAATTTTGAAGAGCCAGAAAATAGATAAGCAAAAACGGGACAAGCAAGAGCTAATGTATAAACTATTGGTCCCCAATATGATACAGACATTCCTGTAAATATCATCATTAGCATCTCTACAACTCTGTCTACTACAATATAAGCAGTAAGTAAAGTTAATATATAAGTTAAAAATGTATTTCTATCTGTTTTTAGATACTTCAAAAATTTATCTATTACCTTCACGTAAGAATTCACCACTTTCAATTTATTTACTTTATATATTATCTTATAAAATCGGGAAAAATACAAGAGTTTAGAACAATTTTTTTCAAAAAATATGATAAATTTCGCCAAAAAAAGAAAGCCAGCTTATGGGCTAAATAAAAAACTTTGTAATACCTATGAATATTAAGAATATATTTTTATAAATAGATTTTGGAGGAATTAATGAGAAATAATAGAAAGCAGAGTTTTATGCAAGGAATTATTACTTTAATGTTTTCACAAGTTTTAATTAAAGTATTAGGACTGGCATATAAGCTTTATTTAACAAATAAAGAAGGCTATGGTGATGCAGGAAATGCAATTTCAAGTAGTGGATTTCATATATATGCTTTGCTACTTACTATATCTTCTGTAGGAGTTCCGAATGCTGTTTCTAAGCTAATTTCAGAGAGATTATCAATTGGAGATGAAAGAGGCGCAAATAAAATATTTAAGGTAGCTTTTGCCTTCTTTTCGATAATAGGATTTGCAAGTTCTGCATTTTTATTTTTTAATGCACATTATTTAGCAAATTATGTTTTGGCTATACCAGAGGCAGAACTAACCCTTATGTGTCTTGCACCTTCGATATTTTTTGTTTCATTAATTTCTGTATATAGAGGTTATTTTAATGGCTATCAAAACATGAGACCAATGGCTGCATCACAAACGGTTGAACAACTTTCTAAAATGAGTCTTAGTATTTTATTAGTTGAAGTAATTTGTTATCTTTTTGGTACAGCAAAAGATAAAACAGCAATAATGGCGGCTGCATCTAATTTAGCTACTACAATTGCTACATTTATTAGCTTTATATATTTAACTTCATTATATATAAAGGAAGGAAAATATAATAATTATAATAAGAGAAGAATAAGAGGAATGACTAATAGGCAGATTTTAAAGAACATTATTATTATAGCAATGCCTATGACAATAAGTGCAGTATTAGGAGCGTTAAATAAAAATATAGATTCTATGACTGTTGTAAGAAGTCTAAAGACATTTCTTTCTGAAGAAGAAGCTCAAATACAATATGGAATTTTAAGTGGAAAAGTAGAAACATTAGTAACATTTCCTTTCTCGTTTAACATAGCCTTTGCTACTGCTCTAGTTCCAGCAATTGCATCAGCCAAGGCAAGCAAAAACATGGAAAGTGCAAGAAAACGAATTTCTTTTTCACTTCTTGTAACAATATTAATAGGATTACCTTGTAGTGTGGGAATGATTATATATGCGGAGCCTATATTAAAACTATTATTTCCAAATGCAAGTTCTGGAGCATTTATATTCCAAATAAGTGCAATGTCTATAATATTTGTTACAATTGAACAAACTGTAACAGGGGCATTGCAAGGACTGGGTAAGACTTATGTTCCAATTCTATCACTTTTGGCCCGGAGTAGTATTAAAACTTATAATAAATTTAACATTTGTAAAAATAAATCCAGATACATTTATATTAGGTGGTGTAGCAGGTGCTGCTTTTGGAACTTTAGTATGCCATATAGTTTCTATGCTAATTAGTACATATATATTAAGAAAGCACATAAAATTTGAATTTAAAATAACAAAGTTTGTTATTAAACCAATAATTGCAGTAATATTTATGGGAATAATATCTTATTTAGTATATGAATGGTTATTATGCATATTTGTAGAAAAATTGGCTATAATACTAGCAATTATTACAGCAATCTTTGTATATGCAATCTTTATATTACTATTAAGAGTATTTGATAAAAATGAAATATACATGATTCCTTTCGGCGCAAAACTACTTAAATTTATAGAAAAATAATAAAAAATTTTAAAAATTTAAAAACAAATACTGAAATTTTTACAAAAAAATGTAAATAAGCGTGTAACCTGTAACTGGCTTAAATACTGGGTTTTCGGACCTGAATTTTGAAATGTCTTACAGCTGTAAAGGTTCTAACAAAAAAACTTGAAAAAAAGAAGGATTTTAGCAAAGATTGGCGAATAATGTTATTAGTAGATGCATAAATCAATAATTCATCTACATATTTCAATCTTAATTAGGAGGTAATTTTAAATGAACAAATCTGATTTAATCGCAGCAATGGCTGCTAAAACAGGAAGCACAAAGAAAGATGCAGAAGCAACATTAAATGCATTTGTTGACGCTGTAACAGAAGCATTAGTTAAAGGAGACAAAGTTCAATTAGTAGGATTCGGATCTTTCGAAGTTAGAAAAAGAGCAGCTAGAAAGGGAAGAAATCCACAAACTAAAGAAGAAATCAAAATACCTGCATCAAAAGCACCAGTATTCAAAGCTGGAAAAGCATTAAAAGATTTAGTTAATAAAAAATAATTGAATTAATATATAAAATATGAATTCATATGAATACATGGAGAAATCCATGTATTTTTTATGTTGAAAGTAGAACTTGAAAAAGCAAAGAAATAGTAGTATAATAGATTTTATCAGTTGTAGAAGACTGTTTTATTATAAGCCCCTTGGACGACACGTGACAAAGAGGAGGAGTCACAATATGGCCAAAAGTAAAAACTATGTAGTACCAAAACCACCAGCAGGCTATAAGCTTTACAAAACGTATCCTACTTACACGGCAGTTTCAAATGATGGCAAAAAGAAAATTTGGATTCCAGGTGGCTGGAACTTGGAAGGCAAATTTATCAAAGGCTTTTGGAAAGACATAGAAATCCAGCAAGACGATATGTCATATGAGCAAAACAGCCGGTTTAGAAAATGGTTGCTTGAGGAAGGGTGATTCAGCAATGACGAATGAAGATGCTAAATAATTATTGGCGCTTCATTCGTCGTTTTATTTTGAACCAAGAATAATTATTTTAACTAAAAAATTAAACAAGTATATAAATTTAAAAATTCTGTAGAAAATAAAAAAATATAATGTTAAAATAATAAAAAATTAATAGGAGGAGGAATAATAAATGAAATATTTTAAGAAAATAGTAGGAGACAGATTATACTTATCTCCAACTAGTGCAGAAGATGTAGAATTATTTACACAATGGCTAAATGATTTTCAAACAACAGATTATATTGGAAGAAGTGGTTATATAACAACAACTCTAAATGAACAAGAATATTTAGAAAACAGAAGCAAAAAAGATATGGCATCATTTTGCATAGTAACATTAGAAGAAGATAAATTAATAGGAACAATATCATTAGAGCACATTGATTTAATAAACAGAGATGCAATACTAGGCATTTTTATTGGAGATGGAAATTACAGAAACCAAGGTTATGGAACAGAAGCGATAAAATTAATATTAGACTATGGTTTTAATTATTTAAATTTACATAGTATAAAATTAGATGTAATGGACTTCAACCAAAGAGCACAAAAATGCTATCAAAAATGTGGATTTAAAGAATGTGGAAGAAGAAGAGAATGTAAATACATTAATGGAAAATACTATGATAGTATAACAATGGATATATTAAAAGACGAATTTAATGGGGAATATATAAGAAATAAAAACATATAAGGAGATTTTTATGATAATCTTTGGAGTTGATATAAGAATTTATTTCCTGCTGTTCATGGTTTATTCAATTGCTGGATGGTTTATGGAAGTAATTTGTAAATTAATACAATATAAAAGATTTATAAATAGAGGATTTCTTATAGGACCATATTGTCCAATATATGGTTATGGAGCTTTACTAATTACATTTTTATTAAAAAAATACACAGAAGATCCAATTGCATTGTTTGTAATGTCAATTTTAATATGTGGAATATTAGAATATATAACAAGTTATCTTATGGAAAAACTCTTTAAAGCAAGATGGTGGGATTATAGTAATAGAAAATTTAATTTAAATGGACGTATCTGTTTAGGAACAATTATTCCTTTTGGAATATTAGGAATGCTTATAATGTATGTATTTAACCCTTTAATACTAGAGGGGTTGGAAAAATTACCTGAAAATTGGTTAAACATATTGTCAATATCATTATTTTTGGTGTATATTATAGACAATGTGATTTCATTAACAGTAGTAACCTATATAAAGACAGCCGAGAAAGTTGTTTTAAAAGATTCAGACAATACAGAAGAATTAACAAAGAAAGTAAAAGAAATATTAAAACAAAAATCTATTTTGCATAGAAGATTGGTAAATGCATATCCTAAACTAGAAGCTGTAAAAATCAAAATAAAACAAAAAAAGGAAGAAATAAAAAGACAAGTACAAGAACAAAATAGAGAGAGAAGAAAAAAAGCTGAAAACTTAAAAAACAAAAAGTTCATAAAAAATAAGGAGAATAAGAAACTATGAAAGTATTAGTTGCATCAGATATTCACGGTTCTGGTTACTATGCCGAAAGACTAAAAGAAATATGTAAAAAAGAAAACCCAGATAAAATAGTATTATTAGGAGATTTATATTATCACGGACCAAGAAATGAACTTTCACAAGAATACAATCCTATGAAAGTAGCAAGTATTTTAAACTCGATGAAAGACAAACTTCTCGTAGTTAGAGGAAATTGTGATGCTGAAGTCGACGAAACTATATCTGAATTTAAATTCGAAGACCATATCTTAATGCAAATAAACGGTAAAAAGTTTTATTTTACACATGGACATAAATACAACATAGAAAAATGGCCATATGAAGATTTTGATTGTTTAATATATGGACATATTCATCAAGGATTTATACAAGAAAAAGAAGGTTATGTATTTGCAAATCCAGGTTCTATATCACTTCCAAAATGTAATACTGAACATAGCTATATAATATTGGAAGAAAATAAAATAATATTAAAAGATGTAGATGGAAAAACAATACAAGAATATGTTTTTAAAGATTAAAATCGCCCATTTGGGACGAAAAAATATAAAGGAGGAAAAAATTATGAATAATGAATTAATTATTAAGAAATGTAAAAAATGTGGAGCAATGGTAAAGGTTTTAGAAGATTGCAATTGTGAAGGATGCAAAATTCAATGTTGTGGAGAGCCTATGGAGGTATTAAAACCAAATTCTGTAGATGCAGCAGTTGAAAAACATGTTCCAACATATGAAAAAGTTGAAGACGAAATATTTGTAAAAGTAAATCATGTTATGGAAAAAGAACATTATATAGAATGGGTAAGCTTAGTTGCAGACAATAAAGAATATACAGTTAAGCTATTTCCAGAACAAAATGCAGAATGTAGATTTCCTTATGTTCCAGGCTCAACATTATATGCATATTGTAACAAACACGGATTATGGAAAGCAGATGTAAAATAAAT
>CALXJO010000005.1 GCA_944388645.1 uncultured Clostridia bacterium | reverse complement strand
TCATCTTTGTAATTTGGTAAATCTTCATCAGATGGCACATCTACATTATCTTCTTGTGAGTCCCTATCTGTTACTGTATTACCATCTCCATCTGTAAAGCCTGTTATGTCTGCAATGTTTGTTATCTTGTTTGGCATTGGGTCTGTTTGTACTACCCTACATGCTATTTGTACATCTCTATAATCTAATGTTGTTCCATTAAATGCATCTAGTTTGTTGTCTCCAGCATTTTGTTCATTTGCTTGTGATAAATAATCTGTTCTTACTGTTCTTGAATCATTTTGGTCTTGTACCCATCTATATTGTGTATTTCTTTCATGGTCTGGTATAAATTCTAGTTGTGCAGGTAAATGGTCTGTTATCTCTTCTACATAACCATCCATTTGTCCTTCATTATATACTCTTATTGTATATATTACTATGTCTCCTAGAGCTACTGGTACTGGCTGTTTTGTGTGGTTATATATTGCTGTTGTGCTACTTCCGTCTAATAAAGGGGTAACAACTACTTGTGGTTCTCTGTTTGTTATTTGCTCATCATTTACACCTGTTATGAATTTTCTTAAACTTAAATCAAAGTACGAGTTTGGTACTGTTACTGTTATTAAGTTGTTATTTAAGTTTACTGTACTTCCATTTGCATTTGTATCATCTGAGAATACTGCACTACTTGCCACATATTCTCCATTTTCTATTGTTTTTTCAACATTTACTTTTAGTGTTCCAATTATTTTGTTATAGCCTGTTGGTGGTGTTGTTTCTTCTATTGTAATTGTGTCTGTTCCTTCTTCTGTTATTGCAATATTGTTAATTGTAATACTTCCATTTGCGTCTGTAGTATAACTTTGAATTTCACCATCATTTATTTGTACATTAAATACTGCTCCACTTAATGTTTTGTTTGTATCACTTGAATCTACTTTTATTAATTGTATATTATATAAACCTGTTTGCTTTTCATTTGGTATGTTCACTGTTATTGTGTTTCCACTTAGGTTTATTGTACTTCCTTGTGTATCTGTATCATCTGAAAATACTGCACTGCTTGCTATATATGAGCCATTGCTCTCTGTTTTTGTAACCTCTATTGTTAGAGTACCAATTAATGAATTATAACCTATTGGAGGTGTTATTTCTTCTATTGTAATTGTATCTGTTCCTGTTTGTGTTATTGTTATAGGATCAAGTGTTATACTTCCATCTTGCCCTATTGTGTAAGTTTGAGCTTGTTCACCATTTATGCTTACACTAAATACTGCTCCTGCTAGTCTGTTGTGGTTTGCGCTATCTTCTTTTATTAGTTGTATGTTATAAACTCCTGTTTGCTTTTGGTTTGGTATGCTCACTGTTATTGTATTTCCACTTAAATTTATTGTGCTTCCATTTGCATTTGTTCCACTTGCAAATTGTGCATTACTTGCTATATATGAGTCTCCACTAATTGTTTTTGTTACATTTACAGTTAGTGTTCCTATTAATGAATTATATCCTAAAGGTGGTGTTATCTCTTCTATTGTAATTGTGTCCATTCCAGTTTCTGTTATTTCTATGCTGTTTATTGAAACAACACCATTATCATCTGTTGTAACTTGTTGTGTATTGCCACCATTTATACTTACATTAAATACTGCTCCTTGTAATCTGCTATGGTCTGCACTATCTTCTTTTATTAATTGAAGATTATAAGAACCTTCCATTTTTTTATTTGGTACTGTTAGTATGATTGTGTTTCCACTTAAAACTACTGTACTTCCATTTATATTTGTTCCATCATCAAATGTAACATTTCCTATTGCAAAGCCATTACTGTTTTCTGTTTTTGTTACGATTAATGTTAGAGTATCTATTAAAGAATTATAACCTGTTGGTGGTGTTACTTCTTCTATTGTAATTGTGTCTGTTCCTATAGATGTTATTTGTATATCGCTTGTTGTTACTGTTCCATCTGGCCCTGTTGTATAGTTTTGAGATTGTCCGTTATTTACTCTTACACTAAATACTGCTCCTGATAATCTGCTATGGTCTGTATCATCTTCTTTTATTAATTGAAGGTTATATACTCCTTCTTTTTTCTCATTTGGTACTGTTATTGTTATAAGTCCATTTTTTAGACTTACATGACTGTCTTCTGCTACTGTTTCTTCTCCAAATTCAACTCCGCTTGCAACATATTCTCCACCACTAAGTGTTTTTGTAACTTCTACTATTAGAGTCTCTATCATTGAGCTATAGCCTGTTGGTGGTGTTACTTCTTCTATTGTTATAATGTCTGTTCCTAATTCTGTAATTTGTATGTCGTTTATGCTTATAACTCCATTGTTATCTGTTGTATAGTTTTGAGCTGTTCCATTATTTATTTTTACACTAAATACTGCTCCTGATAATCTATTTTGGTTCTGGCTATCTTCTTTTATTATTTGTAAATCATATGAACCACCTTGTTTTTTGTTTGGTATTGTTACTGTTATTACTCCACCACTTAAGCTTGCTTCAGTACCGTTTCCTTGTGATTCTTCTGAAAATTCTATGTCACTTACTACATATGAACTTCCACTTAATGTTTTAGTTACTTCTAATATTATTGTTCCTATCATTGAATTATAGCCTGTTGGTGGTGTTATCTCTTCTATTGTGATTGTATCTAATCCTGTTTCTGTTATTGTAATAGGATCAAGTGTTATGCTTCCATCTTGACCTATTGTATAATTTTGAGCTGGTCCGTCATTTATTTTTACACTAAATACTGCTCCTGATAAGCTTTCTTGTGTATCTGCATCTTTCTTTACTAGTTTAAGACGATATTCGCCTGATAATTTTTTATTTGGTACTGTTACTGTTATTGTATTTCCACTTAAATTAATTGTGCTTCCATTTTCGTTTGTAGAACTTGTAAAGTCTGCATCTGTTACTGTGTAATTTCCTCCACTAATTGTTTTTTCTACTTCTACTGTTAGTGTTCCGATTAAGGAAGTATATCCTGGTGGTGCTTGAATTTCTGTTATTGTAATTGTATCTGTTCCTGTACTTGTAATTGGAATATTGCCTATTGTGATACTTCCATCACTGCCAGTTTCATATGTTTTGGCTTGTTCTCCATTTATGCTTACACTAAATTGTGCTCCACTTAATTTTGTTTGTGTGTTATCTGCATCTACTTTTACTAATTTTAAATTGTATTCTCCTTGATTTACACTTACACTTGCTTCTGAATCAAAATTATAATCTTTTTCTGTTATTATTACTACTGGTTGTTCTGTATTTGGTGCATTCTCTACTGACCAATATGTTATTTCTTTGTTTGAATATGATGCATTGATTGTTATGTTTATTGTAGTTGTGTTTGTGTTTGTACCAATCATTAAGTAAAAGTCTTGTCCTACTAAATCTTCTAAACTACTTGATGTTGCTACTACATTTCCACTTGAGTTTTTTATTCCTAGTCTTGGGCTTATTGGTTGATTGTCTTGATTTGTGTATGTTGCTGTTAAAGTATAGTCTACGTTTAATAATTCGTTTATTCTAAATGGTCCTGCTATTAAATTGCTTCCTGAAACTTCCATTGTAGCTCTTGAATCATCTAGTTCTATTGGGTTTGTTGTTGCATTTGTACTTACATATGAACCGTCTGCATTATTTATATAATATTCATATAAGGCTGATGCTGCATCTTGTCTATCCCATCCATCATCTCCTAATAAATCTTCAAATGTTTTGTAATCTGCATCTACATTTACCATTGAATTTATATATAATTCTATAGTTTCGTAATGATATTCTCCTGTTGGGTTTGTAAAATACCATATTGCTAATTGTTGTACTACATCTATATCATCGTTTGTAAGTAGGCTGTATCTCTCATTTGGTATTACACTTCTTAAAAAGTTGTTCTTAGCAGTTTCATCTCCATTTTCTGGTATTATGTACATATGGTCTAATACCCACATTAGCTTATTGTAATTCTCTCCTGTTGGTAATACGTCTCTATATGGACTTCCTATTGAGCTTAGATCTTTTAAATTAAATTTTTGGTTATATGTACTTATTTTTATATTATTTCCAGAAGACATGTCTGATGAGCCAAATCCTGGTCCTGCTTTTATACAGTATATCATTTGGCTTATATCTCCTGTTGGGTCTGATGGAGAGTCATATTGTGCTATTTTCCAAACTTTTTTTCCGCCTTGTCTATAACCATAACCTGAACTTCTAAAAGTTTCTAGTCCCAAATATATAGGACCACCTGGTTCTGCGTTTAGTTTATTGAACCCAGAAAATGTTATTAATGAAATAACCATTACGGTTAGAATAATTAAAATTTTTTTAATCGTTTTCATATTACCCCTCTATTATTAATAAATATCTATAATATATTTTAACATAAGAAAAAGACAAGTCAATAACGCATTTCTGGTATTTTCTGTTATTACTTGTCTTCTGTTTTCTTTTCCTATACGGATGCTCTGATTTCCGCATGTTTTTTCATTTTTATTACATTTTATAGCTGAACTCTACCTTCTAAAGCTCTACTTAATGTAACTTCATCTGTGTATTCTAAGTCGCCTCCAACCGGTATTCCATGGGCAATTCTTGTTACTTTTATGCCTAAAGGTTTTATTATTTTTGATAGGTACATTGCGGTTGCTTCTCCTTCTACCCTAGGGTTTGTAGCAAGTATTACTTCTTTTACAGTGCCATCCATTAATCTTGCTAAAAGTTCTTTTATTTTTATGTCGTCAGGACCTACTCCGTTCATTGGAGATATTGACCCATGCAATACGTGGTATAATCCTTTAAATTCATGTGTTTTTTCCATTGCTACAACATCTCTTACATCTTCTACGACACAGATTACTGATTGGTCTCTTGCTGTGTTTGAACATATTGGGCAAGGGTCTGTGTCTGTTATGTTATAGCACTTTGAGCAGTATTTTAAATTCTTTTTTGCGTTTTGTATGCTTTGTATAAATTCGTTTGTTTCTTCTTCACTTGCATCTAAAATGTAAAATGCTAGTCTTGCTGCTGTTTTACTGCCAATACTTGGTAGTTTTTCAAAGCTTTCAATTAATTTTTCTATTGATGGTGCATAATATGACATATTTTATCTCCTATTACATTAAGCCTGGAATATTGTATTTTCCAAGTGATTGTGCTTGTGCGTCATCTACTTGCTTTAGTGCATTGTTTACACATGTTGTTATTAAATCTTCTAGCATTTCTACATCATCTGGATCTACAACATCTGGTTTTATTGTTATTTTCTTTATTTCTTTTTTGCCTGATACAACAACCTTTATTGCTTCTCCTCCAGCAGATGCTTCAAATTCTTTTTCTGCAAGTTCTTCTTGTGATTTTTCCATATCTGATTGCATTTTTTTTGCTTCTTTCATTAATTGATTTAGATTCATTCCTCCAAATCCTCCCATGCCTGGGAATCCTCCTCTTTTTGACATTTTGTTTCCTCCTTGTTATTCTATTATATTAATAGGCATATCTAAATCTTTACCTATATTACTAAAGTTGTCTGCTTTTGCAGCTATTTCATCATTATTGTCTATTAAAACTACTCTCATTGGTTTTCCCATTTCAGTAGATACTTGTTTTACTATTTCACTCATATTTTCTGATTTTTCTAGGATTGCTTTTCCAAATGGAGTTAGTCCTCTTTCGAATTTTATTCCTACTGTCATGTCATTAATTTCGTTTGCTGTTGAGTTTAATAGGTTTGTGTATAGTGTTATTTTTCCTTCCTGTTTTAGATTGTCTACTATTTTAGGCCAATTTTGTACACTATTTCCTAGTTTTATTGTATTGGATTTTTTTATTTCTGGTTTAAACTCAATTTTATTTTGCTGTTTTGTGCTTTGGTCTTCTATAAATGTACTAGTTGCTCTAGGTGCGTCTTGTAATAATTTTAGTTCTTTTTCTAATCTTGAAATTTTATATTTTAAGTCTTCTATTTCTTTTTCGTTTTGTGTGTTGTCTGTTCCTGGTGTTCCTCCAGTAGTACTGTTGATATTGCATAGTTTAATTATGGCAACTTGGAACATTATTAATTTTTGTGATGACCATTTTATGTCATTTTGTAGATTTGATAATTCATATATTATGTTTATTAGTTTTTCTTTTGTTGTATTTTCTGCTAATGCTTTTATTGCTTGCGTTTCCTGCTTACTGTATATTTCTAATTTGCTGTTTGTTTTAAAAACTAATATATCTTTTACATATTTAATCATTTCCCACAAGAAGTTTACAATATCTTTTCCATCTGCAACTATTTCATCTATTGTTGTTAGCGCTGTGTCAGTGTCTTTTTCTAAAATTGCTTTTACAATTTTGTTAACACTTTCTACTTTTGGAATTCCAACTAGTTCTTTTACTAGCTCGTCTGTAATAGTTCCTTCTTCTTGTGTGCATCTTTCTAAGATACTTAAGGCATCTCTCATTGCTCCTTCTGAGAGCTGAGCTATTAGCTTTTCTGCATCTTTTGTTATGTCTAAATTACTTTGCTTGCAAACATAATCTAGCCTTTTTTCAATATTTTCATCAGATATCTTTTTAAAGTCAAATCTTTGGCATCTTGAAAGTATTGTTGCTGGTAGTTTTTGAGGTTCTGTTGTGGCTAATATAAATTTTACGTGTGCAGGTGGCTCTTCTAATGTTTTTAATAAAGCATTAAATGCACCTGGTGATAGCATATGAACCTCATCTATTATATATACTCTATATTTTGCAACTGTTGGTAAAAAGTTTACTTCATCTCTTATTGCTCTTACATCGTCTACACTGTTGTTTGAAGCAGCATCCATTTCTACAATATCTGTTAGTGAACCGTCTAATGCAGATTTGCAAACACTACATTCATTACAAGGTTCTCCATTTTGTGGATTTAAACAATTTACAGCTCTTGCTAAGATTTTTGCAGCAGATGTTTTTCCTGTTCCCCTAACTCCATTGAATAAATATGCATGCCCTATTCTATCATTTATTATCTCGTTTTTTAGAGTTTTTACTATATGTTCTTGCCCAACTATTTCGCTAAATGTTAGTGGTCTAAATTTTCTATATAGTGCCGTATATTCCAATTTTATCCCCCCAACTATACATTATTTTAAAAAAGTATGAGATTTTAGCTTCTAACTTCTCTATGGAGAGCATTCCACATAGAGAGGTTCTGCTTATTGCTGCTTCCTTCCGGACCTGACAAGGTTCACAGTTCTCTATTGGAATACTTTCCATACAAAAGTTAGACATATTCTCATACGTTTAATATTATATAATATTTTTGTTTATTTATCAAGTATTTTCGCCTAAAATTTCGCCCATTAGGGACGCTCCTTTTTGGGCGAAATTTTAGGAGATTCAGATGTGCAATTATTGAACTCTTTTAAAAATTATATTGCTCATGTCTGTTATTTCTTTTGTTGTTGTACCTTCTGTTGTTAGGTTTTCACATGGTAAGTCTAATGTTATATTTGATTTGTATTTTATTTTGTTTATTTGAAGTATTAAATCGAAATTTATTTGGAAGCTTACGTCTTGCTCTGTTAAGCCAATTTTTGTAATTAAACTTCCATCATGTTTTATTTCTGCATCTTCATTTGATATATATTCTCCTATGTTTGTGTTAGAGAATCTTATAATTGCTGAACCACCTTTGCTACCTATTTCTAGTGTTTTTGGATTATTGTTTTTGCTTCCTGTGTATTCTAAGCTATTTTGCACTAGGTATTGGTCATCATATGTAAATGTTCTTCCTTCTCCACTGTTTGGCATATATGTTTTTACTTCGCCTTTTACAGGTTGTTTTGTAACTACAATATTCTCTATAGTAACTGATTCTAGCAAATCTTCTTCTTTGGTGTTTTCACCGTTTTGTTCTATGAAGAAATATATGTCATTATTTTGATTTACAGTTAAATCCCATTTGTTAGTTTGCTCTTCTCCTGTTTTTTCTTCTCCTTCTGCAGTGCTTATAACAGTTATTTTTGAAAGTTTAAAAGGCATGTTTGTTTCTCCTTCTACTTGATATTGCACCACAATCATTAGTACTACTATTATTATTACTGCTAAAACTGCTATTGCTATACTTAATTTTATTCTTTCTTTTAATTTTGTGTTCATTTTTCTCTCCTCATTTAATTGGCGGAGACGGTGGGATTCGAACCCACGGGCCGGTTTATGCCGACTAACTGATTTCGAGTCAGCCTCGTTATGACCACTTCGATACATCTCCATATCTTTGATTTTATAATTATATCAAAACTATTTAAAATGTCAAATGTATATATTTGTAAAAATGTGCTTCTATTGATACAATTCACAGTCTATTTAGCAAACACTTATATATAGAAAATTGATATATTTTTTCAAATTTTAATTCGTCGCTTGTTGTCGCTACGCTTCAAGCTACGCGCTCCTCATAAATTTTCAAAATATATCAATTTTCTTATTCAAAGTTTAATCTAGCTGTGAATTGTATCAATAGATTTCTACCTTTTTAGCACATTTTTAAAATTTGCTTGCTTTTTATAATTTTTTTATATATTATATTTGGAAATTGGAGGTTTATGACAATGAGAGTAGTTGTACAAAGAGTTAAGCATGCAAGTGTTACAATTGACGGGAATGTTCATGGTAAAATAAATACAGGATTTTTAGTTTTGCTTGGTATTTCATCCACAGATAGTAAACAAGATGTGGATTATTTGGTTAAAAAAGTGGTTAATTTGCGAATTTTTAGAGATGAAAATGATAAGATGAATTTGTCTTTAAAAGATGTAAATGGTGATCTTTTAATTATTTCTCAATTTACGCTTTATGGTAATTGTAAAGATGGGAATCGTCCTTCTTTTATTGAAGCTGCTAGACCTGAGCAGGCAATTCCTTTATATGAATATTTTATTTCTGAATGTAAAAAGCAGATTTCTGTTGTTGAAACGGGAATATTTGGCGCTGACATGAAAGTTGAATTGTTAAATGATGGACCTGTAACTATTATTATAGAATCTAAGAAGTAAAGTGCATGTTCAAGTATTTTGTTTTGATATGATACTTGAATTGCACTTTTTATTTTTTCTTTTTTCTTAGTTCTTTGAAAAATTTTTGTATTATCTGCCTACATTCGTTTTCTAGTACTCCATATTCTGTTTGTACAATATGGTTGAATTTATAGTCTTTTAGTACGTTTAGTACTGATCCGCATGCTCCTGTTTTTTCATCCATTGTGCCTATTACTACTTTGTCTAGTCTGGCTTGTATTAGTGCTCCTGCACACATTGTGCAAGGCTCAAGTGTTACATACATTGTACAACCAGTAAGTCTCCATGATTTTAGTTTTTTACTTGCTTTTCTTATTGCAATAATTTCTGCATGGTTTGTTGTGTCAGTTTTTGTTTCTTTTAAGTTATGTCCTCTTGCTATTATCTTGCCATCTTTTACTATTACTGCACCTACAGGAATTTCTTCTTTTTCATATGATTTTTCCGCTTCTTTTAGTGCTTCTTTCATAAATTTTTCTTCTTGCATTTTAATCTTGTATGAATTTTATATATTCATACATTCCTCCTTGCTTTTTATGTTTTAAACATTATAACAAAATTTACTTTGTTTAACAATATGCTCTTAGCTATGAATCTACAGTAAGTCTTGCTATCATAGCTATTGCCTTGATTATTGCATTAGTGGTGTTTTTTTCAAGCTTATATTCATCTTTTTATTGTATTTTCAGTTCATATAGTCTATAATATTAGTAATTGTTCTAATACAAATACTAAATATGCTTTAGATATTAAAGGAGTGATTTATTATGATTAAAGAATTAGTGATGGAAGTAACAAATTCTCTTCCAGACTCAGCAACTTTTGATGATATTATAGAGGCAATATATACTAGATTAAAAATTGAAGAAGGTTTGAAAGACTCTAAAGAAAATAATGGTCTTACTACAGAAGAATTGTTGGAGGAAATGAAAAAATGGTAATAATATGGACTAGTCCTGCTGTAAATGATTTAAGAAATTTTTTTGAATTTTCTAAAAAATCTCATCCAGAAAAATATTTAAATAATTTAACTAGATATGTAGAAGATTTAAAATTAAACCCAAGACTTGGTAAAATATATACTTATGTTCAAGAAACCATAGTTAGGCAATTAATATATAAAGAACATAAAATATATTATTATGTAAAGAATGAGAGTATATATATATTAGCCGTAATTCATTCTCGTGAAGATACTAAGCAAAGAATAAAAATTATTAAAGATAAATTAAATAAATAGTAAATTTTTCTCTATTTTCTTAAATAATAAATGCCTATGAAGATGTTTATTTCGTAGCACTTCATAGGTTTATTTTTATGGTGAGCCTAAAGGGAATCTACCCGCGTCGGGCTAACAATCCACTGGATTGTTAGCTTTTCCTCCTTTTCGATTCCCTTACAGGGTAATCCTAAAATTTATGGTGAGCCTAAAGGGAATCGAACCCCCGACCTCTCCCTTAGGAGGGGAGCGCTCTATCCTACTGAGCTATAGACTCATGCATAAATATAATATAGCATTTTAATTAATTTATGTCAATTGCTTTATCTACATAAAATTTTGTGGTATAATAATGTGTGTTGTAAAAGGAGATTAAGGTTGAAAAATAATTTTCACCCATCCAGTTTATGTAAGCTTTTTAAGCTTATAATTTATAAGAAAGGAAAATGATGTTAGCTTAAAAAGCTAACATTAACTAGGAATTATGAAACATATTTTAAGCTATATGAGAAGAGCTGTTGAGGATTATTCTATGATAGAAGAAGGAGATAAAATTGCTGTTGCTTTATCTGGTGGAAAAGATTCTGTAACTATGCTTAAAGCTCTTAAGAGTTTGCAGTTTTTCTATCCAAAAAAATTTGAGTTAATTGCAATAAGTGTTAATCCTGGTTTTGAGTTTTTTGATTCAAATCTTTTAAGCAAAACTTGTGAGGAACTTGGTGTTCCTTTTTTTGAGGAAAAATATAATATTAGCCAGATTGTTTTTGAAGATAGACATGAGAAAAATCCATGTTCTTTATGTGCAAATCTTCGTAGGGGAATATTAAGTACTACTGCAAAACGTGAACATTGCAATAAGATTGCTTTAGGACATAATTTAGATGATGCTTTAGAAACTTTTCTAATGAATTTGTTTTTTGCAGGAAGTATTTCTACTTTTGCTCCTATGAGCTATATGAGTCGTTCTGATATTACTGTAATTAGACCTCTTATTTATGCCCCAGAAAAAGAAATTAAAAGGTATGTTAGACGCTCTAATACTGAAATAATGCCTAAAGTATGCCCTATGGATGGTAATTCTACAAGAGAATATATTAAGGATTTAATTGTAACTCTTTCTCTTAAGAATAAACATGTTAAGGCAAATATAATAGGTGCAATTAAGCGTAATAATATAAATGGCTGGAAAGATACAAATAAAAAGGACTAATAGATTTATCTATTAATCCTTTAATTTTATCCTTTTAATATTACTTTTACATGTCTTAGTCCATCTCTTATTGCTTTTAAATGTCCTTTTTTGTTTCTTGCATCTCTGTAAAAGTTTATATCAATTTGTTTTATTTTTAAATTGTTTTTAATTGCTTTTATTACCATCTCACTTGCAAATTCCATTCCACTACATTGCAGACCCAAATTTACAAAACTTTCTCTTCTTAAACCTCTTAGTCCACAATTAATATCTTTTATCTTTGTTTTATATTTTAGTCGTATAAGTAAGTTAAGCATTGGAGTTCCTATATATCTATGTGTGAATTTCATTGCTCCTTTTTCCATATGGTAAAATCTATTGCCAATTACTAAATCATAACCTTCTTTCAATCCATCATAAAAGCCTTCAATTTCCGAAAAATTATAACTGTCATCTGCATCACCCATTATGATAAATTCTCCTTTGGCTTTATTTATGCCACTTATTAATGCACTTCCATATCCCTTTTTTTCTTCATCTTCAACTCTTGCACCATTTTGTATAGCAACTTCCTTAGTGTTATCTGTAGAGCAATTATTTATTACTAAGACTTCTCCGTCTATATTATGCTCTTTTAAAAAGTTTAGTCCTTTTTTTATAACTATTGGTATTGTTTCTTCTTCGTTTAGTGCAGGTATTAATATTGTAAGTTGCATTATTTCCCCCTTTAATGTTCCGTTTAAATATTTGATTTTTCTTCCATTACTTTGGTTAGAGCTTTTAAGTCTTCTTGAGCTTGTTCTTCAGTGTCTGCTTTTATTCCTATATAGAATTTGATTTTTGGTTCTGTTCCAGATGGTCTTACACAGCACCAAGCATCATTTTCTAATGCATAGTATAATACATTTGATGTTGGAAGTCCAGTTTTATTTACTTCACCAGTTACAGTGTTTGTGACTGTATCTAGTTTGTAATCTCTTACTTCTAGAACTTTATATTTGCCAAGTGTAGTTGGTGGATTTTGTCTCATGTTTTCCATCATTTGCTTTATTTCTTCTGCTCCACTTGCACCTTCTCTTGTAACAGATATTGTTTTTTCTTTATAATAACCATATTTTTCATAAATATTAATCATTTGATCCCATAAAGTAAGACCTTTATCTTTATAATAGGCTGCAGCTTCGCATAAAGCCATTACTGCTGCAATACCATCTTTGTCTCTTGCATGTGTTCCAATTAAGCATCCGTAGCTTTCTTCAAATCCAAACATGTATGTGTATGTATGATTTTGTTCAAATTTTCTAATTTGCTCTCCTATATATTTAAATCCTGTAAGGACTTCTATTAATTTTAGATTATATTCTTTTGCTATTGCATCTGCTAGGTTAGAAGATACGATTGTTTTTATTAATGCTCCATTTGCAGGAATTTGTCCTCTTTCTTTTTTTACAGATAATTCATATTCTGCAATTAAAAGTCCTGACATATTTCCTGTAAATGAATGATATTCTCCTGTTTTTGAATCTTTAGCATAAACGCCTAATCTGTCTGCGTCAGGGTCATTTGCAAGTACAATATCTGCATTTACTTTTTCTGCAAGCTCTAGTGCTAATTTAAATGCATTTGCATCTTCTGGGTTTGGATAACTTACAGTTGGGAAGTCACCATTTGGTTTTTCTTGCTCTGGTACAACATATACGTTTTCAAAACCTATTTCTTTTAAAACCCTTTGTACAGGCATGTTTCCTGCTCCATGTAAAGGTGTATATACAATATTAATATCTTTTTGTACCTTTTTGATAGTATCCATGTTTAATACTAAATTTTTTAATGTGTTTATATATTTTTCATCTATTTCTTTTCCTATAACATTGTATAATCCTTTATTTATTGCTTCTTCTTTATCCATGCTTTTTATTTTGCCAAAATCTTCTATTGCATTTACTTCATTAATTATTCCTTTATCATGTGGTGGAACTATTTGTGCTCCATCCTCCCAGTAAACTTTATATCCGTTGTATTTAGGAGGATTATGGCTTGCTGTAATCATTATTCCTGCAATACAGTTTAATTCTCTTACAGCAAAAGATAATTCTGGAACTGGTCTTAATGAGTCAAATACATATGTTTTTATTCCATTTGCATTTAGGCAAAGTGCTGTGAACTCACTAAATTCTTTAGACATATGTCTTGAATCATATGCTATTGCAACTCCTTTTTTATTAGGGTTGTTTTTGTTTATATAATTTGCTAAACCTTGAGTTGCTTTTGTAACAGTATATTTATTCATTCTGTTACTTCCATTTCCTATAACTCCTCTTAATCCAGCTGTACCAAATTCTAAGTCTTTGTAAAATCTGTCTTGTATTTCTTCATTGTTATCTTTAATACTTCTTAATTCATTTTTAGTTTCTTCATCAATTGATGGATCTTTTAACCAGTTGTTATATTTTTCTAAATATTCCATACTTTTTCTACCTTTCTCTCGCCCAAGAGGGACGCCCCTTTTTGGGCGAAATTTTTTATTTTATTTTTTTCGCCCAAAAAGGGGCGTCCCTCTTGGGCGATTTTTAATTTACTTATTATGAAATTCTTTGTATAATTTTCTTGCTGTTTCTGGACTATCTACGCCTTCTGCATTTTTTACTGGTGCGAATTCTTCTTCTCTTTTTACTCTTAATATTGCTATGTCATCTAATGAATCGAATGCATCAAATAAAAATGCTTCGAATTTATATGCGTTTGGTTTGTCACTTGTTATTAAGTTTCCATCTTTGTCTAGGAATTTTGCTTTTTTAAATGCACTATGGTATGGTAAAGTGTTTTTGCTTATTTCTTCAATTGCTTTTACACTAAATAAATTACATAGTATGTGTGATTCGCCATATTTTAATTCACCGTTTTCATTTGTAGCTTCAGCCATTTCTTTTGAGATTTCGCTGTATTCTACAACACTTGGTTTTCCGTTTTTCTTGCAGAAAACTCCTACTTTTTCATGAGGTCCTGCTTTTATTACGCTTTTTCCGGCAACTAGTACTTTTTTGTCTATTGCTAGGCCTAGTATTACTGGATCCACCATGTTTACTAGTACGTTGTCAACTCCTCCGATGAAAGCCCATTCTATTCCTTTTGACTTCATGTCATATATTATTCCATTTTTCTTCATTGATAAGAATATTCCACCATGACCGTCTGCTGCAAGTTTGATTAATCCATCTTCTCCAAGTAGAACTTTTCCATTTGTGTCTACCATTGGAAGTTCACCTTGTCTAAAGAACATTACTTTTTCTTTTGGGTAACCAAAATAGTTGTTGTCTTCAAAGAATTTTACTGTTGCATCATTGTTTTCATTACTTGTCATGATGTACCACATTACATATACACCATATTTTTTTTGAGCATCTTTTAGTGTATCACATAATATTTCGAAAATTGGTTTATGTGAGTCTAAACCTATGTCAAATGTTCCTTTAGGTCCATTGTGACCTAGTCTTGTTCCTTGTCCTCCAGCCATTGTTACGGCTGCAAGTTTTCCTTCTTTAATTGCTTTTAAACCAATTGACTCATAGTGTTCTAACTCTTCTTTGCTCATTGCACTTTTATCTGTGCATCTTACTGGTTCTATTTTTCCATTTTTTTCGTCTTCTGTTTTTCCTATTCTTTTAAATAATTCATTAATTTGATTAAAATCTAAAGTCAATATTTCGTCTAATAATTTTGCCTTTTTTTCATCATTTAGTTTGTCATATTGGCTTAGAAGATGTTCTTGGCCATATTTTTTAAGTATTTTTTCTGCCGCCAAATATTTTTCTTCCATTTTTTTCTCCTTTCGGTTATTAAAAATATTGCTCCTTAATCTTATACTATTAATAGAAAATAGTCAATTCTTTTGTATAAAAAAGAAGAGTAATATTTTCTTAAATTTCATAGTAATCCAAGAAAATATTACTCCTCCATACACTTTAGTTTGCAATTTTAATAATGTATTCTTCTTTACTTTTTTCTCCTGATGTGTTTAGTACTGTTTCATGTTCGTCTAGTATATCTTTTATTATCTCTTTATATTCATTAAAATCATAACAGTCTATTACTTTTATTGTTACTCCTTCTGATATTTCCTTTTGTAGTAATTCATTTGCTTTTCTTATAAATTCCATTGAGCCATTTATTATTACTTCTTCTTCATTTGTAATTTCTTTTATTTTTTTCTCTATATCTTTTGTTTTATGCCAATCTATATTTAATATTTTTTCTGTATTTTTTAATTTTAATTTTCCTAATAATGTTTCCATGTTTTCTCTTAAATCGTTCTCCAATATCGTGGTAATTTTAACTCCTTCATTAATTTTTTCATTTATATGTGGTAATAACATTGTTGTTAAATGCCAATCACTCACATAAAAGCTACAAACTTTCTTAATGTTTTTGTTAATATTAACCATTTTTTAACCTCCGCTTTCTTTTCTTATGGTAAATATTACCATTTTTACAAAATTGTGTCAATATTATTACAAATTAATCGTACTTCAAATTTCGACATTGACGCTTACAATTATTGGTTTTTCTGGTTTGTTATTTTTCATTTTTTATTTTTTTACAAAATTATTACAATTTTATTGCTGCTTTTTGTTTTGTTTTTTGTGATGATTTTTTTAATTTTTAAATTTTATTATTTAAGAAACTTATATGTTTTTGAAAATTTATATATTTTTTTACCAATTATGTATATTTTTTATTTTTTTAGTAAATAATTTTATTAAATAAATAGTATATTGAATATTTGGAGGTTATTATGAGACATTTGTTAAAAAAGGACTTTATTGGTAGAGTTTGTTTAATTTTGCTTTTACTTGCAGTTTTTGTTTTTATTTCTGCTTTTTCTTATGCAAATACAGTATCAGATGAAATTGCAGATAGTGTTTTTAGATTACATGTTATTGCAAATAGCGATTCTGATGAAGATCAAAATTTAAAATATAAAGTCAGAGATGCATTAATTGAATATATGAATTCTATATGTAGTAATACAACTTCTAAAGAAGAAGCGATTAATATAGCTAAAGCTCATATTGATGCCTTCTATGATATAGCAAATAATGTTATTGAAGAAAATGGATTTTCATATCCAGTTAGTATAGAGATTGGAGAATTTGATTTTCCTACAAAAACTTATGGAGATGTTTCACTTCCTGCAGGAACTTATGATGCTTTAGAAGTAAAAATTGGAGAAGCTGTGGGACAAAATTGGTGGTGTGTAATGTTTCCCCCTCTTTGCTTTGTAGATGTCTCTTCTGGAATTGTTCCCGATGATTCTAAAGAACAATTAGAAGAATCAATGCCGGAGGAAGATTATGACTTAATCACAAAATCAGACGATTCTTCAGATGTTCATTTTAAATTTAAGATAGTTGAACTGTTCGAAAACTTAAAAATGAAACTTGCAAGCAATTAATCTGTTTTTTGGGATGTTTTTGGGGACACCTTCCGAAAACAGGGAGTTACAATTCTTGTTGAATTTACATCTTGCTTACGAAAATTTATATTTTTTAAAACCCAGAGATTTCGCGAATTTTGTGACATAAGCAACAATAAGAAATAAATAAAGTTCAAAAACTATATAATTTTTTTATAACTTAAAATATTATAATTGTAGTGAATTGACATCCTGTTTTTGGGGACACGTTCCAAAAACAGGATGGTATTATTATTTATAATCAATTTATATCTTGCTTAAGAAAGTATAAATATTTTGAAAACTTAAAAATTTAGTGCAACCTTTTAGTATAAATGACAACAAAAAATCGATAAAGATCGAAAAATATATAAGTTTTTTATAATAAAAACACTATAATTGTAGTGAATTGACATCCTGTTTTCGGAAGGTGTCCCCAAAAACATCTTGTAAATCCTTTCATAATGTGTTATATATATAGATAGCTTTTTAATAAAATAGCACGTTATGGGAGGGTTTTATATTGGAAAAACTAGTAATAAATGGACCTACACGTCTTGTACGGAGATGTGAATATTAGTGGAGCAAAGAACGCAGCTGTTGCAATTATTCCAGCAACTTTGTTGGTCGATGGAAAGTGTGTTTTAGAGAATGTTCCAAATATTAGTGATGTTAAAATTTCATGTAATATATTAGAAAAATTGGGAGCAAAAATTGAGTGGCTATCTGAGCATTCTATTTCTGTAGATACTAGTCATATTTCTTCTACAACTGCTCCTTTTGATATGACTTCTAAGTTTAGAGCTTCTTATTATTTAATTGGCTCTTTGCTTAGCCGTTGTGGAGAAGCAGAAGTTGGTCTTCCTGGTGGTTGCAATTTGGGTGCAAGACCTATTGACCAACATATAAAAGGATTTGAAGCTCTTGGCGCTGATGTAAATGTATCTCAAGGAAAAATATCAGCTAAAGCTGATAGATTAGTTGGAACTTCTATTTATATGGATACTGTTTCGGTTGGAGCAACAATTAATGTTATGCTTGCTTCAGTTCTTGCTGAAGGTACAACAACTATTGATAATGCTGCAAAAGAGCCTCATGTAGTGGATGTTGCCAATTTCTTAAATACTATGGGTGCAGATATTAGAGGTGCTGGTACTGATGTTATAAAAATAACTGGTGTAGAAAAGTTAAAAGGAGATGCTACTTATTCAATTGTTCCAGATCAAATAGAAGCAGGAACTTTTATGCTTGCTGCTATAGCTTCTAAAGGTGATATTACAATTCATAATTGTATTCCAAAACATTTAGATTGTTTGACAGCAAAAATTCTTGAGATTGGTGGACATGTTGAAGAAGGTGATGATTCTTTAAGAATATGGTGTGATTCAAGACCTACTAAAACAAATGTTAAAACTGCTCCATACCCAGGTTTTCCAACTGATTTACAACCTCAAATTGGAGTTGTTTTATCTGTAGCAGATGGGACAAGTATTATTAATGAAGGTATTTGGGAGTCTCGTTTTCAATATACTGCTGAATTAAATAAGATGGGAGCAAATATTACGGCTCAAGGTAAAACTGCTGTATTTGAAGGAGTGGACTTTTTATCTGGCGCTCCAGTTTATGCTTCTGATTTAAGAGCAGGTGCTGCACTTATTATTGCAGGAATTATTGCAAACGGAAAAACTGAATTATATAATCTTGGTCATATTGATAGAGGTTATGAAAATATAGAAGAAAAGTTTAGAAAATTAGGTGCAAATATCAAAAGAGTAAAAGAATAGAGAGATACGCTTATGTTTAAATTTTGTAGTTTGTTTAGTGGTAGTTCGGGAAATTGTTTATTAGTAGAATCGGAAAATTCTAAAGTATTAATAGATGCTGGAGGAAGTGCTAAAAAAATTGTAGATGCACTTTCTCTTGTTGGCGTTAAGCCAGAGGATTTAAAGGCTATAGTTGTTACTCATGAGCATTCTGATCATGTTAAAAGTCTTGGTACTTTGTCTAAGAAATTTAATATTCCTGTTTTTGCAAATACAGAGACTTGGGATGCTATGCCTGAGCAAAAGGAGAAAATTTTAGTAGAAAATCAAAAGACTTTTATTGTTAATAAAGATTTTGAGATTGCTGATTTAAAATTTAGTCCTTTTAATATTCCTCATGATGCTGCAAATCCTTGTGGATTTAATATTTTTCATGATAATCAGAAAATTAGTATTGCAACAGATTTAGGACATATTACTCCTGAGATTATGAGTCATTTAGAAAAGAGCTGTTTTGCGCTTTTGGAATCTAATTATGATTTAAATGTTTTAAAGTGTTCTAGATATCCATATGCTTTAAAGCAAAGAATTGCAGGACCTTTGGGTCATCTTTCTAATGATACTTCTGGAAAGGTTATTTCTAAATTAGTTGATAGTGGTCTTAAGAATGTTTTACTAGGTCATTTGAGTAAAGAAAATAATTTTCCGGAGCTTGCTTATAAGACTGTTGCAGAAGAGGTTTTAACAAATAGGAATAATGAATCTGATATACATATTGGCGTGGCAAGAAGAGATTGCCCAAGTAATGTAATTGATATAGCATAATTGGAGAATTTGTATGTTACATATTAATATTGTTTGTGTTGGTAAAATTAAAGAAAAATTTTTTAGAGAGGCTATTTTAGAGTATTCTAAAAGGCTTT
The DNA here is from genome assembly GCA_944388645.1 of uncultured Clostridia bacterium. Classification (GTDB taxonomy): domain Bacteria; phylum Bacillota; class Clostridia; order TANB77; family CAG-508; genus CAG-245. Next base: position 476 of record CALXJO010000005.1, on the reverse strand, counting down.
CTAGGTTTTGCAATTTAACTATTACAGAACTTCCTGATGAAAAAATACCAGAAAAAGCAAGCACTGCTCAAGAAGAGGAAGTTAAGGAAAAAGAGGGCTTAAATATAATTAATCATCTAAAAAAAGATAGTTATATAATAGCTTTGGATTTAAAAGGTAAGCAAATGGATTCTGTTGATTTTTCTAAGAAAATAGATTCTTTATCTTTTACAAATAGTAATATTACTTTTATTATTGGTGGAAGTTTGGGGCTTAGCTCTAGGGTTTTAGCTAATTGTAATGAACTTATTTGTTTTTCTAAAATGACTTTTCCTCATCAGTTAATTAGAATTTTCTTGCTAGAGCAATTATATAGAGGATTTAAAATATCTAATAATGAAGCTTATCATAAATAAATGTTATAATTCATAGTCAATAAGTTCTTTATAGAAAATTTATATATTTTTTCAAATTTTAATTCGTCGCTTGTTGTCGCT
>CALXJO010000004.1 GCA_944388645.1 uncultured Clostridia bacterium | reverse complement strand
TTCTATGGAAAAGTAACAAAAAAGCCAGGTCAAATTGAAATGGCATCTCCTGTATTTGATAAAGAAGGAGAACAGAAAAATACTGGCAAAATTGTACCAATTTACCCAACAACAAAAGGGCTTTCAGAAACTGTAATTAGGCAAGCTGTAGAAAATGCATTAAATTTATTAGGAGATAAAATAGAAGAAGACCTGCCAGAATATATATGTGAAAAATTTAACTTAATGGATGAAAAAAATGCAGTAAAACAAATACATTTTCCGGAAGATATGAATGAGCTAAAAAGAGCTAGAACAAGACTTGTATTTGAAGAATTACTTACATTCCAGCTTGCTCTTTTAAGTTTAAAAAATCAATATGAAAACGAAGTAAGAGGAATAAAATACAGTAAAGATGTACATATGTCAGATGTTATTAATACATTACCTTTTAATTTAACAAAAGCACAATTAAGAGTTTTAGAAGAAATAGACAATGATATGGAATCTGAAAAGCCAATGAACAGATTACTTCAAGGCGATGTTGGTTCTGGTAAAACAGTTGTTGCAATGATTGCTGCATATAAAGCTGTAAAAAGTGGTTACCAAGCAGCAATAATGGCACCTACTACAATACTTGCAACACAGCATTTAGAAAACTTTAATAAAACACTTTCTAGGTTTGGAATAAGATGCGAATTATTAGTAAGTAGTGTTACAAAAAAACATAAAGGAATAATATTAGATAAACTAAAAAATGGCGAAATAGACATTATTATTGGAACACATGCACTACTTCAAGATAATGTAGAATTTAAAAACTTAGGATTAGTTGTAACAGATGAGCAACATAGATTTGGTGTAAAGCAAAGAAGTATAATTGCAGGAAAGGGAAATAACCCAGATGTACTAGTAATGACAGCAACTCCAATACCAAGGACATTAGCAATAATCGTATATGGAGATTTGGACATATCAATAATAGATGAGCTTCCACCAAATAGAAAGAAAATAGACACCTTAGCTGTAAGAGAGAATATGTCTGATAGAATAAATGACTTTATTAAGAAAAATGTAGATGAAGGAAGACAAGCCTACATAGTATGTCCATTTGTTGATGAAAATGAAGAAATGGAAGATGTAAAATCAGTAGAAAAACTTGCAGAGAGCTATAAAGATGAAGTATTTAAAGATTATAAAGTAGAAATACTTCATGGCAAAATGAAACCAAAAGACAAAGAAAAAGTAATGCAAGACTTTAAAGACAATAAAATAAGCATACTAATTTCTACAACAGTAATAGAAGTAGGAGTAGACGTTCCAAATGCAAACATCATGGTAATAGAAAATGCAGAAAGATTTGGCTTAGCACAATTACACCAATTAAGAGGAAGAGTTGGAAGAGGAGAATTTAAATCATACTGCATACTAAAATATAACAGCAATTCAAGTATAGTAAGACAAAGAATGAAAACAATGACAAGCACAGATGACGGATTTAAAATAGCAGAAAGAGACTTAGAGCTAAGAGGCTCTGGTGAATTCTTTGGAACAAAACAACATGGACTTCCAGAATTTAAAATAGCAAACATATTTGATGACATAAAAATACTAAAACTAGTACAAGAACTAGCACTTTCAATAGAAATGAAAGACCCAAAACTAGAAAAAGAAGAAAACAAAAAATTAAGAAAATTAGTAAATAAATTAAGAGAAGAAAGGATAGAATTGTAATTTGCCCGAGAGAGACGCCCTTTTTGTGGCGAAATTTAAAACCAATTTAATTTTAACAAAAGTTTGTATATTTATTCAAATTTTCTTGTGGCTTGCCCGCACTTCGGCTTCAAGTTACGCGCCACTGCGAAAATTATTCTAAATATACAAACTTTTTATTTTAATTTTGCTATAATATTTTAATAAAAAGTTGATATATTTTGAAAATTTTGAGGTTTCGCGCAGCATTTTGGAGCGTTAGCGACAGCAAGAAAGCGAAAAAATTTGAAAAAATATATCAACTTTTAATATAGATTAAATAAATTCGCCACAAAAAGGGCGTCTCTCTTGGGTTAATTAGTCTATAATAAATTCTACAGAAACATATTCTTCTCTATTAAGATTATTAAAAGCTCTTTTAACTATTCTATATTTACCATTTTCTAATGTTCCATATAAATCAGTCCAATCAATTGGAATCTCAACCTCACTGTTACCATTAGTTAGATAAGCTTCAGCTGTAAAACTATAATTATCATTAATAGTTTCTGCTTCCTTCCATTCTCCATTTTCTTCTTTATCAATCCTAAACCATCTATCATAACCATAAGAATTTGTTAAAACAACAGTTGCACCAGATGGTGTTAAAGTTCCATCTTTAATAACCATAGAAATGTCACTAGCATTTTCTACATCTCCATTTTCTTCTATGTTAACATCATTTTTAATATTGGAATTTAGAAAACTTAATCCATTATTTTTAAAATAAAGTATTCCAACTATTATAATTATTATAGCCAAAATAATACAAAAAAATATTATTACTTTTTTCATATAACCCCTCCTACAAAAATACTATAAAATAATTATAACATTTGTTTATGGAAAAATAAAGAAATAGAAGTATAAATGTAAAAATTTCATTTGAATGCAATAAAAATTTTGCGAATATACAAAAAATAAAAATCATTAAGAAAAAACATTGAAATGCGTGGAAAAATATGGTAATATATTTATGTGAATATCAAAAGGAGATTTTTATGATAGATTTGCATATTCATACAAACTATTCTGGTGGAAAAAATAATCTAACAAAAATATTACAGATAGCAGAAAAAAGAAATATTTCTATAATTTCAATAACAGATAATAATACATGTGAAGCGTATGAAGAATTAAAAGAATTATCAGAGAAAAGATTTTATAGTGGAAAAATAATACCAGGTTGTGAATTTTCTACAATAGTAAATAATGTACCAATAGAATTAATTGGCTATAATATTGATACAGATTTAGCACAAGACAAAATATCAAAATTATATCTCCCTAAAAAGGATTATAATATATACGAAACTAATTTAATTATAAAAAAGTGCATTGAAAAAGGATTGGTTTTAGATGTTCATAACATAGTATATAATGCGGAAGAAGAAAGAGGTAAAAGAGTAGTATTTAATGAAATAAAAAGACATTTAGAAAATAAGAGATTTATCTCAACGGAAGCTTGGGATAACGCAAGAACATTTCTGTTAACATATACATCAAATCCTAATAGTGATTTTTTTGTTGACTTTTCAGGCCTTATTCCATCATATAAACAAGTTGTACAGCTAATAAAACAATGTGGGGGAAAAGTTTTTATGCCACATATATTTAAGTATAATGAAAATTCAATTAGTGTATTAGAAACATTGATAAGTGAAAGAATGCTAGATGGCATAGAAGGCTATTATCCATATTATTCAAATGAACAACAGCGATTTGCACTGAAATTTGATTATTTAAAATCTATTAATGTTATTAATGAAAATGGACAAACTGAGAATACAAATATTATATATGGACAGATTTTTACTATAAATTATAAAAAGAATATATTAACTATTGTTGATAAAAAGATATATGAAAATCATTTTGAAAAAACAAATGAATATAACTTTTATCTAAATGATGTTGGAATAATAGAAGATGAGACAAAAATAATTTTAAATTTTATAAATCAGATAAAACAAAAAAATGATTGTAATTTTTTACTTTATGTATTATCAAATAGAAAATCAATGTCAGGACGACAAAAAAATAATATAAAAGCAGAAAAAGAAATAGATAGTTTATTTAAATTATGGAATATTACAGATAAATATTATTCATACAAGCAATATAAAATATACTTAAATTTATATGAAGAATTATATATAGATACTCTAAAGAAAAATTTAGATATAAACTTATCAAACTATGAAAAGATTAAAGAACAAATTAGAAAAGTAAAAAAAGAAATCTTGAAAGGGGATTAAAATGGAAGAAAAAGAATGTAGACAAATTAAAAACATAGGTTGGACCTTAGGAAATGATTGTCCTTGCAAATGTAAACACTGTTATTCAATGAGTGTTAGGGAAAAAGGAAAAAATCTTACTAAAGAAATTGTTGATAAAGTAATTGATCAGGTTCAAAGAATAGGAGTGGAGACAATTAATTTAGGGGGCAATGAGCCTATTTTTACTAATGGTTTAAAAGTTCAGGATAGTTTATTGCCATATATATTGAAAGAATTAACAGAGAAGAACATAAAAGTAGGAATCACAACATCTGGAATAAGTTTAATTGCTTTGAAAAATGTTTATCCAGAATGTCTGAAGTTATTAAATGATGTGGATATTAGTTTAGATTCTCCATATGAAAAAGAACATAATGAAAATAGAGGAGGAGATGTGTACAAATACGCAATAGAAGCTCTTGAAATTTGCAAAGAATATGGAATAGAATCAGGAATTATAATGTGTGCGATGAATTGGAACTTTACCAGGGATCGTATAGACGCTTTATTAGAATTAGCAAAGCAATATAATTCAAATATTCGATTTAATTTATTAAAACCAATTCAAGAAAAGCATTATGAACTTGTACCTACTAAGAATCAAGTACTTGAAAACTATAAATATTTATTTAAAATGTGTGATACAGTAGAATTAAGTGAACCGACTTTATCTGGATTAGTGGATAATAACAAAGTGCAGGGGTGTTCATGTGGCATATACTCTATGAGAATCAATTCAATTACACCAGATGGAAAAATACCTGTATCTCCATGTGTATATATGCATGATTATAGAGTAGGAGATATCTTAAAAGATGATATACTTGATATAATTAATTCAGAGCAATTCAAGAGTTTTAGAATTAGAAAAGAAAATTATGAAAAAATAGAAGGTTGCAAAGATTGTGATAAAGCAGAAATTTGCAGAGGTGGCTGTTTTGCTATGGCATATACATATAAAAAATGTGAGACTGGAGAAAAAGATTTATATGCTAGAGATCCATTTTGTTTTAAAGAAATTAATTTTAATGATAGTATTGAATATAAAAAGGGAGAAAAACAATTGGTGCATGAAAATTATCTATGTACATGGATTGGAAAACCTAAAAGTTAGGAGTTAGTAATGTTAGATTTGCTGATAAGGGATGGATTAATTGTAACTCAAAATTCTAAAAGAGAAATAAAGCAGGCAAATATAGGAATAAAGGGTAAGAAAATTGTATATGTGGGAAATAAGGCTATTTCGAGTAAGAAAGTAATTGAAGCAAAAGAATATATAATTTTACCAGCCTTTTTAAATGCTCATATTCATTTTGGCGAATATTTTTTGAGAGGATACAAAGAAAATCTATCAACAGAAGAATACATTTTGTTAGGAGAGAAATTTCACACAAAGTTTCAGGATATTATTGATGAGATTAGAAGTAGTTCTATAAATAATGTTCTTTTAGAATCAATCAAAAATGGTACATTAACAGTGTTTGGAGTTAGAGGATGGCCGAATGTAGAAAGTTTTCCAGTTAATGCTTTTTTAGGGTATCCTATGATGAATTCAAAAAAATTGATGGAGTATAAATTGAATTTTGAACAGAAATTTAATTCGTTAGAGAGAAAGAAAAATATAGAATATTTTATTGGTTTACATTCAGTAAAATGGATAGAAAAAGATACTTTAATTGAAATTTCAAATTTTTTAAAAAACAATAAGAGAATAAAATTAAGTTTACATATTTGCGAAACTGCTGAAGAGGCAAAATATATTGAGAAAAAATATAAAATGACACCAATAGAATTATTAAAAAAATACGATTTATTAAATGAAAATACTTTATTAGTGCATTGTAATTATTTAAGTAACGATGACATAATGTTAATAAAAAATAATAAAGCATCAGTTGTAGCATGTCATAGTAGTAATCTAAAGTTAAAAAATAAGCCATGTGATATAAAAATATTATTAGATAATCAAATTAATGTAATAGTTGCAACAGATGGACCAGCAACAAATGATTCTTTATCATTGCTTGATAGTTTGAGAACAACGGCTTTATTAACTAATTTAGATAGCAATACATTATTAGATATGATTACTGTAAATCCAGCAAAATATATGAAAATGAATTCAGGAAGTATTATTGAGGGGAATAAGGCAGATATATTATTCTATAATAGAAATAATTTAAATTTTACTTATAAAAAATCTATTATAGAGAATATAATCTACACATCAGGAAATAAGCCTGAAATAGTAATGAAAGATGGAAAAACAATAATAGAAAATTACAATTTCAAAACTATAGACGAATGTGATATAATTCAAGAAAAGAATAGAATAGTAAAATTAATAGAAAATAATATTGTTTTTTAATTAATAAGGAGGTATTAAATGAAAAAATTAAGGATGAAATGTCAGTCTGCAGAAATTATATTTGCAACAAATTCTGAAAAAATTTATAATTATTTTTTGACAGATGAAGAACAAGTTCCAGAAACTATACCTGGAATAGAAATTTTACCTGATGAAAATGCTGATTTAAGTGGGAATTATTTGATTTATTTAGATAGATGCCCTAATTTGGTACAGATAAATCCAGAATTGAACCAAGCATTGATATGTGTGCCAGAAAGAGAATTGTATTTACCAGATTTGATATATTTAGCCTTGTCAATGTTTGCAAAAGAATTAAACAAAGAAGATAAGTATTTTATTCATTGTGCGATTGTTGAAAAAGATGGTAAAGCAACATTAATTTCAGGAGAAGCTGGTTCGGGCAAAACTACATTGGCAATGTATCTTTGTATGGAAAAAGGCTATAATTTTGTGTGCAATGATAGAGCAGTTATAGGTCTTGAAAATGGAATACCATATGTTTACTGTGGAACTCTTCAAACTCATATTAGAGTTGGAGTAATACATGAATATTTTCCAAGTTTGATAAGTAAGATTGACAAGGAGAAAATGAATAGACCATGGGAAAACAAAATATATATTAATCCAGAATTTGAAGAGTTAGGTATAAAAGTAACTAAGACAGCAAAGCTTACAAATATATTATATACTGCTACATATCCAGTTAAAGATGAAGAAACAAATTTAACAGAACAAATGGAAGATGTTGCAACATTAGCTACAATGAAGGCTTTATCAGAATATATAAGGGCTGATAGAAATATTGTGTTAAGCACTAATTATCCATTCCCTAATTTTGACAATCAAGAACTAGCAATGAAGAGAATGAATTTTGTAGAAGAATTAGTTAAAAAAACGGGTATGTATAATGCAAAAGGTAATATCAAAAAGTTATCAGATATGATATACAATAAATTATATTAGAAAGGATATAATAAATGAAAAAAGTAAATTATAGAGACTTTTTAGGTAAGAAAGTCAAAGTTATTATGGATAGACCAATGGGTTCAAAGCATCCTAAATGGAATTTCATATATCCAATTAATTACGGCTATGTTCCGAACACAATCAGTGGTGATGGTGAAGAATTAGATGCATACATAGTAGGTATATTTGAACCAGTAAAAGAATATGAAGGAAAATGTATAGCTGCAATACATAGATTGGATGATGATGATAAATTAGTGATTGCCCCTGAAGAAAAGATATATACTAAACAACAAATTGAGGCATTAGTGGAATTTCAAGAAAGATTTTTTGAACATGAGATTGTTGACGAAATTCATAATATAAAAGATAAAGGAGAAGAAAGATAAGATGAAATATAAATACATATTTTTTGATTGGGGATATACATTAATTAGTAAATTTGAAAATGTTGATGATAAAATAAATAATATATTAGAAAAATATAATTTAAAATGGGATGATATATTTAGAAAATGGAAGAACTATCAAATTTTGAACTCTTTAGGAAGGGTTACAGAAGAAGAAATATATAAAGATTTATCATCAATCTTACATATAACTGAGGATGATTTAGAAAAAATCGATATGTTATTATTAGAATCTCATATTTTAGATGATGAGACAAGAGAGACTATTGTTAAATTATACGAAAAAGGTTATTATTTAGGAATTATAAGTAATAATTCTATTAGGAATGTTGAATATATTTTAAAGCGTGAAGATATAAGAAAATATTTTAAAAAAGTAGTTATTTCAGAAGAAGTAAAAGAACGAAAACCAAATTTAAAAGTATATATGAAAGCATTTGAAGATATTTCAAAAGAAGAATACAATAAAATTGCATTTGTAAGTGATGAGATATTAGAAGATTTATTAGGAGTAAAAATATTAGGTGTAAAGACTATATGGTATGAGCAAAATATAAATAATAAGTGGAAGAAAAAAGAAGAAGTTTTAATAGAGCCAGATTATAAAATAAGTTCAATGAAAGAAATATTAGAAATTGTTTAATTGAATACTACAGATTTTTATAGACATATTATTTGAAATGCAACATAAATTTTATAAAAAGATTGTTGAGCTGATAATGTAAATTCGCAATGAGTATAAATGATAAAAAAATTAGAAAAATACTTGCATTTTTTCCAAAATAAGGGTATAATAATAACAGCATATTTAGTAAGGACAGAAGAGTGGAGCAAATTCCACTCTTCTGAAACGTTATAAAGGTTAGGAGGTATACCTTGGCAAAGATTGAAGAAAAAATAGAAGAACTTGTAACTAAACCAATAACCGACTTAGGTTATAGAGTTTATGATGTTATGTATGTTAAAGAGGGAAAAGACAATTTTTTAAGAATATTTATAGACAATGATAAAGGAATTAGCTTAGATGATTGCGAAAAGGTAAATGATGCAATCACAGATATGCTAGATGAGGCCGATTTAATAAAAGATCAATATTTTTTAGAAATTTCTTCACCTGGAGTTGAAAGAAATATTAGAAAAGATAAGCATTTTGAGGAAAGCATTGGAAAAGAGGTTAATATTAAATTATTTAAACCTTTAGAAAATAAAGAAAAAGAAATAACAGGAATCTTAAAAGATTTTGATAAAGAAACAGTTAAGATTGAAACCGACAAAAACGAAGAAATTACAATACCAAGAAATAATATAAGTTCAATTAAATGGGCTTTTAAATGGTAAAAAATATTAAAATAAAGTAGAAAGGAAGACTAAAAGAAAAATGAAGAAGAATGTAAAAAAGGTTGAAAATAAAGGAATAGATAGTACTGAACTTATAATGGCATTAGATGATTTAGAAAAAGAGCAAGGAATAAAAAAGGAATTTGTCATAGAATCTATTGAAACAGCATTAGTTACAGCCTATAAGAAAAATTTTGATGTAAATACAGATAATGTAAAAATTACTATGAACAGAGAAACTGGAGAAACACATGTTTATGAGGAACTAGAAGTAGTAGAAGAAGTTGAAAATGACAAAACACAAATATCTCTAGAAGACGCTAGAAAAATAGATGTAAAATTTAATGTTGGAGATATTGTAGATAAAGAATTAATGCCAAAGAATTTTGGTAGAATAGCTGCTCAAACAGCTAAACAAGTAATAGTACAAAGAATAAGAGAAGCTTCAAGAGATGTTATTTTCAACGAATTTAGCGAGAAAAAAGGAGAAATAGTATCAGGTATAGTTCAAAAGGTAGATAAGGCAATTGTAGTATTAGATTTAGGAAGAATTGAAGGTGTAATGCCATTAAAAGAGCAAATACCAACAGAAAAATACTATGTAAATCAAAAATTAAGAGCATGTGTTGCAAGTGTAGACAAAGGACCTAAAGGTTCAACTCAAATAGTAGTTTCAAGAGCAAATAATGATTTCTTAAGAAAATTATTTGAATTAGAAATACCAGAAATATATGAGGGATTAATTGAAATTAAAGGTATATCAAGAGACCCAGGAAAAAGATGTAAAGTTGCAGTATATTCATCAAATGAAAACATAGATCCAGTTGGTTCTTGTGTAGGACAAAAAGGTATACGTATTCAAAATATAATAAATGAACTAAATGGAGAAAAAATAGATGTTATAGAATGGAATGCCGACCCATCAATATATATTGCAGAAGCATTGCTTCCAGCTCAAGTTATGGCAGTTGATGTAAAAGAAGAGGAAAAATTTGCACAAGTAATTGTTCCAGATGAGCAACTTTCTTTAGCTATTGGAAAATCTGGACAAAATGCTAGACTTGCAGCAAAATTAACAAATTGGAAAATAGATATAAAGAGCGAATCTCAATTTAGAGAAATGATAAAAACTCTACAAGAAAATAGCAATGAAGAAGAAACAGAAAATGCAGATAATGAATAAAAGGAAGTGGAAAGTTTGAAAAAGATACCACAAAGAACATGTTTAGGATGTAATGAAACAAAAGACAAGAAAGAACTAATCAGAATAGTAAAACAAAGTGATGGCAAGATTTTTATAGACAAAACAGGAAAGGCTAATGGTAGAGGTGCATATATATGTAATAATGTAGAATGTCTAGAAAAAGCCATAAAATCAAAACGCTTAGAAAAAAACTTTCAAACTAAAATAGATAACGAAATTTATGAGAATTTGAGGGGTGTAATTGTTGATAAATCAAATATATCAGAAAAAAATTAAAACAAAAACAATCGTAGGAGGTGGAATTATTGGGTAAGATTAAAATACATGAACTTGCAAAAGAGTTAGATTTACCAAGTAAAGAAGTACTACAAAAAGCAAAAGATTTAAATATAGACGTATCAAGCCATTTAAGTAATATAGATGACGAGCAGGCAGATAAAATTAGAAAAGCTTATAAAAATAAAAAGGATGTAAAGGAAAATAAAGTGGATAAGAAAGAAAGCAAAAAAGAAGTAAAAAAAGATACACCAGTAATAATTAGAAGAGAAGTTATATTAAATGATGATGAAGAGAAAAAAGAAGAAATAAAAAAAGCAGAAAGCAGAAAAGACGTTGGTTTTGTAGAAAGAAGAAATAATAAGGACTATAATATTGTTTATAGAAATAAACCTAATAAACCACTTACTGTAAATGAATTGTTTGGGATAGGTAAAAAAGAAGAAAAGCCAAAGGAAGAAGTTAAAGTTCAAGAAGTAAAAAAAGAACAAGAAGTAAAAAAGGAAGAACAGCCAAAAGAAGAAAAGAAAGTAGAAGAGCCAAAGCCTGTACAAACTACAGTTACAACTACTACAGCGGTTGAAAATAAAAAAGAAAATACTAATAATTTCAAAAATAAACAATTTCAACCAAGAAATAACGAAAATAATCGTGGTAACTTTGGAAGAAATGATAATAGATTCCAAAACCAACATAGAGACGGCTTTAGACAAAACAGATTTAATGATAACAATAATAATAATGGTTATAATAATAGAAACAACTTTGGCAAAAATAACAATCGTGATAACAATAATTACCACAATTCAAATAACTTTAACAGAAATAATAATTTTAATAGAAACAATAACTTCTCAAAAAATCGTCCAATGGATGAAAAAAGAATTGATAAAAAAATAAATGATATTCTAGAATCTGAAATAGTAGAAAAAGAAAATCAAAGAGATTATTCTACAAGAGTAAACTATAAAGCTAAAAATACAAGATCTGAAGAACAAAAACAAAACAAATCAAAATCTAGAAGATTTAATCAAGATGAAGAATATGATGAAGGAAAATTAAAAAATCTTAAACAAGTTGATAGATTGTCTAATATGTTTGAAGATCAAGATGGTGGAATGCTTGATTATTATGATTTATCTACAGAACGTGGTAAAAAAGGTAAACGTAAAAACCAGAAAAACAATGAAGAAAGAAACAAGCAAAAAATCTTTAAATTAACAGAAATAACAATTTCTGAGAGCATTAGTGTAAAAGACTTAGCTACAGAACTTAAAAAGACAAGTAGTGAAGTTATTAAAAAACTACTAGAATTAGGTATAATGGCTACTATAAATCAAGAATTAGATTTTGACACAGCATATCTAGTTGCAAGTGAATTTGGAGTAACTGCAAAGAAGAAAGAGGTTGTTCACGAAGAAGATATATTATTTGATGAATCTGAAGATAGAGAAGAAGATTTAGTACAAAGACCACCAGTAGTTGTTGTTATGGGACACGTTGACCATGGTAAAACATCACTATTAGATGCAATTAGAAAAACAAATGTAATAGAAGGAGAAGCAGGTGGTATTACTCAACATATCGGTGCTTATAAAGTATCAATTAATGGAAGAGAAATAACATTCTTAGATACTCCAGGACACGAAGCATTTACAAGCATGCGTGCAAGAGGAGCTCAAATTACTGATGTTGCAATATTAGTTGTAGCTGCAGATGATGGTGTAATGCCTCAAACAGTAGAAGCTATAAACCATGCAAAAGCTGCAGGAATTCCAATAATTGTTGCAATAAACAAAATTGATGTTCCTGGTGCAAACCCAGAAAAAGTAAAACAAGAATTAATGAAATATGAATTAGTTCCAGAAGAATGGGGCGGAGATACAGTATTTGTAGAAATATCTGCTAAGAAGAACATAAATATAGACCAATTACTTGAAATGGTATTACTTGTTTCAGATATGCAAGACTTAAAAGTAAATCCTAAAAAGCAAGCAAAAGGTGCAGTAATTGAGGCAAGATTAGACAAGGCAAGAGGACCAATTGCTACAGTTTTAGTACAAAGAGGAAAACTTGATGTAGGAGACACAATAGTAGTTGGTACATCAATTGGTAGAATAAGAGCAATGAAGGATGACAAAGGCAAAAAAGTAAAATCTGCAGGACCATCTACACCAGTAGAGATAATGGGACTTACATCAGTTCCAGAAGCAGGAGATACATTCTATGAAGTTAAAGATGAAAAAATGGCTAAACACTTAATAGAAAGAAGAGAAAGACAAAAACGTGAGCAAGAAATGAATGCATATAATAAAGTTACTTTAAGTAATTTATTTGAGCAAATGGAACATGCAGACTTAAAACAACTAAATATTATAGTAAAAGCAGATGTTCAAGGTACTGCAGAAGCTCTAAAACAATCTTTAGAAAAATTATCTGATGATGAAGTAGAAGTAAAAGTTATACACTCAAATGCTGGTGCAATAAATGAATCTGATGTAAATCTTGCAAAAGCTGCAAAAGCAATTATAATAGGCTTTAACGTAAGACCAAACGCAATCGCAAAAGAAACAGCAGAAAAACAAGGTGTAGAAATTAAACTATATTCAGTTATATATCAAGCACTAGAAGATGTTGAAGCTGCAATGAATGGATTATTAGACCCAATTTACGAAGAAAAAGTAATAGGAAATGTTGAAGTAAGACAAACATTTAAAGTTTCAAATGTTGGAACTATTGCAGGTGGATATGTAAAAGATGGAAGAGTAGAAAGAAATGCAGGAGTAAGAGTTATAAGAGATGATGTTGTAATTCACGAAGGAAAACTAGTATCTTTAAAGAGATTTAAAGATGATGTTAAAGAAGTTGCAAAAGGTTTTGAATGTGGACTTCAAATTGAAAATTATAATGACATACAAGTTGGAGATATTATCGAAGTATATGTTATGGAAGAAGTAAAAAGAACAAAGAAGTCTAAAGCAAAACAAATAGAACAAGAGCATAATAATGCAAACTTGTAATATAATCAAAGGAGTAAGGAAAACATGAGTAAGAATGAAGCAAGACTAGGTAGGGTTAATGAAGAAATTATGAAGGCTATAAGCCATACTATAACTTATGAACTTAAAAATCCAGATGTTACAGGAATGATTAGTGTTACTAGAGTTAAAACAACACCTGATTTAAAATATGCTAAAGTATATGTAAGTTTGTTAAACTCTAAAAACAACGAAAAAACAATGAATGGCTTAAAAGAATCAGCAGGCTTTATAAGATCTCAAGTTGCAAAAATAGTTAACCTAAGAATAACTCCAGAGTTAGTATTTGAATATGATGATTCAATAGAACATGGAGAAAAAATTGATAATATTTTAAAGCAAATAAGCAAACAAGATAAAGAACTAAAAGAAAAACTAAATTCAAAAGGAGACAATGCTTAAATTTTACTTTAAGCATTATCTCCACGAAAGGAAAATAAAATGACTTTAGATAATATATTAGAAGAAATAAAAAAGGCTGATAAAATTGCCATTTTAGCACATGAAAATCCAGACGGAGATGCTATAGGAAGTAGCTTGGCAATGAAGCTTGCATTAAAGCAATTAGGAAAAGAGGCAGATGTTATAATTCCAGAGTTTCCTAAATCATTTGAATTTCTTCCAGGAGCAAACGAAATAATAAAAGAAAGCAATGTAGAACAATATGATGTTACATTTGCTTTAGATTGTGCAAGTATAAAATTGTTAAATGGTTTTGTAAAATATTTTGATAATGCAAAAACTAAGATTGTAATTGACCATCACAGTAGTAATACAATGTTTGGTGATTTAAACTATGTAGACCAAGATGCACCAGCATGTGCACAGTTATTACTTGTTGTGTTTAACTATTTTAACATAGATGTAACACAAGACATTGGAACATGTATATTAACAGGAATTATTACAGATACTGGTGGACTAAGATATGAAGGTGTTACAGCAGAAACTTTTAGATTTGTAGCCGAACTTTGCGAAAAAGGAGTTAAAGTTTCAAAAGTTTATGAACAAGTATTTGCAAGCAAAACAAGAGCAAAATTTGACTTACATAGAATTGCATTAAATAGACTAGAATTTTTAGAAAATGGCAGAGTAGCATTTACATACATTACTAAAGAAGACGAAGAAAAAGTTGGTGCAAGTAATGGTGACTATGATGGAATAGTAGAAAATGGTAGAGACGTAGAAGGAGTTGAAGTTTCTGTATTTTTAAGAGAAACTTCAAATGGAATAAAAGTATCTTTACGTTCTAAAGACCAAGTAAACGTGTCTCAAGTAGCTTTAATATTTGGCGGAGGAGGACATGTAAGAGCCGCAGGTTGCAAAATACAAGGAAATATAGAACAAGTTAAAAATCAAATATTAAATACAGTAAGAGGATATTTGAAATAAATATGGATGGAATAATTTTAATAAATAAACAAAAAAATTATACTTCACATGATGTTGTTAATAAAGTAAAAAAAATAACTAAATCAAAAGTAGGACACACCGGTACACTAGATCCAAATGCTACCGGTGTGTTACCACTATTATTAGGAAATGCAACGAAAATATCAAAATATTTAATAAACCATGATAAAGAATATGAAGTATTGTTACAATTAGGAACAAAAACAGATACAGCAGATGCAGAAGGAAAAATTATAGAAGAAAAAGACGTTAATATAGATTCTTTAAGTGAGGAAAATGTAAAAAAAGTTTTAAGCACTTTTTTAGGAAAGCAAAAACAAATGCCACCAATGTATTCTGCAATAAAAGTAAATGGAAAAAAGTTATATCAATATGCAAGACAAGGACAAGAAGTAGAAATAAAACCAAGAGAGATAGAAATATATGAAATAAAACTTATTAATTTAGATAAAAAACAAAAGCAAATTAGCTTAGTTGTCAGCTGTTCAAAAGGTACATATATAAGGAGTTTGTGTGAAGATATTGCAGATAGATTAGGTACCGTTGGTTTTATGAAAGAACTAAACAGAACCAAAGTAGGAGAGTTTAATATAAAAGATTGTGTTACAATTGAAGAATTTGAAGAAAAATATAACAAAAATGATTTTTCAGATATTATAACAATAGAAGAAATATTTAAAGAAAATCCTAAAATAGAATTAGACAATCTAAATATTAAACAATATCTAAATGGAGTAAAAATAAAAGTTCCAGCCCAAGATGCTGTTTACAGAACGTATTTAAACAATAAGTTTATTGGACTCGGAATTGTTAAAGAAAGCTATTTAAAAAGAGATTGGGTGTTTTTGGGGACACTTTCAAAAAACATCTTTTAGCTGTTTTTGGGGACAGGTTTCAAAAAAACATTTAGATATTTAACAGACATGTCCCCCAATACATCTTTTAGGTGTTTAATAGAAGTGTCCCCCAATACACCCCAATACATCACTTTTGATATTGGAAATATATTTTAGATGTTAATTCACTTGAAATATGTCCATCTGTAATATTTTTAGAATTTGCTGTATCTTCTAAGGTGATTGGAATATTTACATTAGCAACATGAGTTTCGCCCAAAGCATTTTTAATATGAACTTTGAATGATAAATTACAATTTAAGGAACTTGAACTTACTCCAATTCTTTTTATTAGTGAGCCATCATAGATTAATGGATTCTCAATATCTGTGACTTCTGTACTACTTTGTACTAAATTAACATATTCTAAAGTAACAGGCTCGCTTAAGCTAGAATGAACATGTGGAGTCTCGTATGAAACAGTATTTTCATCAAGTACAGCAAAATTTAATTTGTCTGTAATTAGATTATCAGTGTTTTTATTAAATCTACCAAATTCAATTAAATTTTTATAATATAGACTTGGAGATCCAGTTTCTAAATTGTTAAATCTAATATTATCTATATAAAACTCTGTAACAGTATTTGTTTGCTGGTCATCAGACTTTCCACTAATGTATAAAGCAATATCTGTATATTGATATACATCTAAATTCCAACCAGTTCTATTAAATTCATTATTTATGGCACTTGCAGAACTATATAAATTAATTTTGTCTATGCTAAAATTTTGTTTTTCGTTTAAAGTTGTAATATCAGATATTGTGTCATGCAATGCTTTCTTCCTTTGTGAATTATTATAGTTTATATTTACAAGAACTAATAATAAAACGAGAAGAAGAATAAAAATAATAATTTTTACAATAAATAATTTTGTTTTATTATCTAATTTTTTCATATGATACCTCACAAAAATCAATTTATATATATTATACTATAAAACAAAAAATAATAAACATATAAAAGTAAAAAGTTTTAACGAATTAATAGTATTTTACATTATTCTATGCTATACTAATACTATAAATTTAAAAGAAAGGAGTTTTGTATGTCAGAAATAAAGGAAAAGTTTATCAAAGCAGTTGAAGCATTACCTTACGATTTAGACAAGGAAATATTAAAAAAAGATACAAAAGATATTCTGCAAGAAGTGACACAAAAATATGTTGATATGTATGGAACTTCTGATTTATCGGAAGATGACCAAGAATGCATACAGTCATTAATTGGAAAAATTTAAGAAAGGAAGTGTGTTTATGAGTATACCAAAAGAAGATATACCAATGGAAAAAATAGTTGAACTTCTAAAAAAATCAGAAGATGATGGAACATTTTTTGGTTGTATTTATAATTTATACGTTTTAATAGGAATTGCAAAAGGAGTTAACGATATTAGAAATGGCCGAGGTGTGACTTTAGAAGAATTTAACAAAGAAATGGAGGAGTTAAATGAGAGTTATAGTAGAAGATTCGGCTAAAGAAAATACAGTAAATATTTTTTTGTACAATTTAAGATTTTCCACAAAAAATGCTGTTGAAACTAATAAGGGCATTCAAACATATATAAATGATTTAGTCGATTTTCCTTATATTGGAAGAAATATAGCAGAAATAAAAGACAAGCATTTTAGAGAAATTATTTATCGAAAATCAAGGTTTTCATCTTATAGAATAATTTATTATATATCCGAAGTAAGTAATACAATTTATGTATTAAATGTTATTAATAGTAGACAAGATTTTAATCAATTTTTGAAATTGAATAATTATTTTAAAAACTATTTTAGATTTTAATCTTTAAAATCAAATTTATTTTAAATTCTTTTTGGAGAGATTCCAAAACTACCCTATAAAAATATAATTGAAAAAGTTGTAAAAAAATTAAGTGATAAATGTGTTGCATTTATTTTTTAGTTGTGTTATTATTAATTTACAACAAGAAAGAATAAAATAAAAAAATAAGTACAAAATAAATTTAATATTCCCTGCGTGGTACGTGTAGAACGGAATTTTAGAACCAACAAATTTTAAAAGGGAGTCCGCCTTTGGATGTGGCGTGTAAGCTTAGAGTGTAAACTTACTAAGAAACCCAGAAGCATTCAACAAGACACCCACCTGTCAAAGACAGGTCCTTAAAATTTCTTCATCTTACGGCTAAGGCGGGGGGTATTTTTTTCTATATTCTTAGAAAAAATTGCAAATAAATGTATTATAGAGTATAATAAAAATGTCTAAAAAATAGACTTAAATAAACAGGTGAGAAGATTGAAAATAAAGGAAATTTTAATAGAAGGAAATAAGCTACTAAAAGATAATCATATTGAAGAAGAAACAATAATATGTAAGTTATTGCTAAAATATCTTTTAAATAAAGATAATTCATATTTAGTAATACATCAAGATGAGGAAATAGATGAAGTAGTACAAGAGCAATTTTTTGAATTCATAGATGAAATTATACAAGGAAGACCAGTTCAGTATATTGTTAAGAATCAAGAATTTATGGGACTTGACTTTTATGTGGATGAAAATGTGTTAATTCCACAGCCAGACACAGAAGTTTTGGTTCTAAAAACAGTTGATATTTGTAAAAGCTTAAAAAATTCCAAGAAGCTTAAAATATTAGATTTATGTACAGGAAGTGGAGCAATAGCAATTGCACTTGCAAAAATATTACAAGAAGAAAAAGTGCAGGCAGAAATTTTTGCAAGTGACATAAGTTTAAAAGCTTTAGAAGTAGCAAAAAAGAATAATGAAAAAAATAATACAAATGTACAATTTATACTTTCGGATTTATTTCAAAACATAGATGAAAAATTTGATATCATAGTCTCTAATCCACCATATATAAAAACTAAAGTAATTAATACATTATCAAAGCAAGTACAAAATGAACCAAAACTTGCGTTAGATGGCGGAGAAGATGGATTAAATATTTATAGAAAAATAATAAATCAAGCTTTAGCATATTTAAATGGATATTTATGTTTAGAAATAGGATTCGACCAAAAAAATGAAGTAACAAGTCTTATTAAAGAAAATAAAAATTATGAAAATATAGAGCAAATAAAAGATTTTTCTAGAAATGATAGATGCATAATATGTAAAAAAGTAAGGTGATAAATATGTCTTTTTCATCAGATTTAAAAATAGAATTAAGTAAAATAAATAACCTAAAAAATAAGCAAGAAGTGTATGCAGAGTTTTTAGGTTATTTAGTAGTATCAAATACAAGCATTGATGCTAAGAATATAAAGTTTTCAACAGAAAATGAATATAACATAAATAGATTTGCAAAGCTTTTAAATAACCTAAATATAGTTGACTATAATATAGAAATAGTGGGAAAAACTTATAGTATAACCTTCAAAAATAAAGATATTAAGATGGTAGATAAGGAAAATATTAATACAATTCTTAATACAGACAATCTAAAAAAAGCATATATTAGAGGAAACTTCTTAGGAGGAGGATCAGCTAATAATCCTAAAAATAAATATCATTTAGAAATAATATTTAAAACTGCCCAATATGCACAAATGACTTTAGAATTAGTAAATTCTTTTGGAATTAGCATGAAATCTTTAGATAAAACGCTTTATTTAAAAGATGGAGAAGTTATTTCAAACTTTTTAGCATTAATGGGAGCAAATTCTTCAGTATTAAAGTTTGAGGAAATACGTGTTTTAAGAGAGATGAAAAATAATGTAAACAGAATAGTAAATTGCGAGACTGCAAATTTAAATAAAACAATAAATACAGCTGTAAAACAAGCAGAAACCATAAAAAAATTAAAGAAAACAGGTAAGTTTAATAGTCTTCCAGAAGATTTAAAAGAAATTGCTAATTTAAGACTAGAAAATCCAGATGCGACATTAGAAGAGTTAGGAAAAATGCTAAAAAATCCAATTGGAAAATCAGCTGTAAATCATAGATTTAAGAAGTTAGAACAATTATTATAAAACAAATGGAGAAAAGTTATGGAAGAAAAAGAAATAGGATTATATGTACACATTCCTTTTTGTAAATCCAAATGTTTATATTGTGATTTTGTATCTTTTGCAAATAAAAATGATATGGTAGAAAGATATATAGAATGTGTAAAAAAAGAAATAATTCAATATGCCACAGAAAATAAAACTATGTCTGAACACGGATTAGAGCCTAAATTTATTGTAAAAACAATTTATATAGGTGGAGGCACACCTTCATATATAGATGAAGATTACATTGTACAAATTATGGAGACAATCAAACACAATTTTGAGGTAAAAGAAGACGCAGAAATTACAATTGAGGTAAATCCTGGAACTGCAAGTAAAGACAAGTTAGAAGCATATAAAAAATGTGGAATAAATAGACTTAGTATTGGACTTCAATCAACTCAAAATAAAATATTAAAAAACATTGGAAGAATACATACATATGAAGAATTTATAATTACATATGCACATGCACGTGAAGCTAAATTCAAAAACATAAATGTAGATTTAATGATAAATCTTCCTGGACAAACTTTAGATGATGTAAAAGATAGTATAAAAAGAATAATAAATCTAAAACCAGAACACATATCTGTTTATTCTTTAATAGTAGAAGATAATACACCAATAAAAACACTTTTAGAAATGCATTGTCTGGAGCTTGCTTCTGATGAGGTAGAAAGGCAAATGTTTTGGTATGTAAAAGAAACTTTAGAAAAACATAAATATCATCAATATGAAATCTCAAACTTTGCCAAAGAAGGTCATAAATCAAAACATAATATGGATTGCTGGAACCAAAAAGAATATATAGGAGTAGGACTAAATGCAAGTTCATTTTTAGACAATAAAAGATACTCTAACATTTCTGCCTTAGAACAATATATTACAAACATAGAACAAAATGAAATGAATAAAAACTTAATCTTAGAAGAAACATTAAATGAAGAAAGCAAAATGAATGAATATATGATGCTTGGCTTAAGAAAAATTGCAGGAGTAAACATACAAGAATTTAAAAATACTTTTAATGTAAACCCAATAGTAAGATTTTGCAAGCCATTAGAAAAGCTAACAAAAGAAGGACTAGTACAAATAGATGAAAATAGCATAAAACTTACAAACAAAGGAATAGACTTAGCAAACTTAGTATGGGAAGAATTTGTATAGAGTAATATTTTTTACAATTATATTACAAATTTCAAAATCAATTGAATATTTTAAAAGTATATGATAAACTAAAAATAATTACAAAAGTTAAAAAAAGAGAAAGGTACTTAAAACATGCAAAACCTTGTAAGCCTTGGCACAGTATATATATATATATATCGACAATTTTACAAAACAAAGAAGAAGTAAACTTAATAAATAAAACAAGAGTAGGAGGAAATTCTACTCTAAAAGTGTTATATAAAAGGAAAGCATAATGCTAGAAAACTAGCACGTGTTTTCCTTTTTTGTGTGTAAAGAAAACATTATTAATTTAGTAGCTTGATTAATTTGTAAAATATATAAATTTTCTAAGCAATAAAACAAATTCTAAAAGGAGAGGAAAAAGCAAATGAAGAACAAAAAGAGGGTAATAAGTGTAATAATAGCAATTGCAAT
>CALXJO010000003.1 GCA_944388645.1 uncultured Clostridia bacterium | reverse complement strand
ATGATGCAAGAAACAGGATTTTGCCAAGGAATAGAAAACTATTCAAGACATATAAGTGGAAGAGAGCCTGGAAGTGCACCATTTACATTATTTGATTATTTTCCAAAAGACTTTTTACTACTAATAGATGAATCTCATGCAACAATACCACAAGTAAGAGCAATGTATAACGGAGATAGAGCAAGAAAAGAATCATTAGTAAAATACGGTTTTAGACTTCCTTCTGCATTTGATAATAGACCTTTAAAGTTTAATGAGTTTGAAGAAAGAATAAATCAAGTAATATTTGTAAGTGCTACACCAGCAGAATATGAAAAAGAACATTCTGGTAAAAATGTAGTAGAGCAAATTATACGTCCAACAGGACTATTAGATCCAAAAATAGAAGTAAAACCAGTAGAAAACCAAATAGATGATTTAATAGCTCAAATTCATGAAAGAGTTGAGAAAAATGAGAGGGTTTTAGTTACAACTCTTACTAAGAAAATGGCAGAAGATTTAACAAGTTATTTAGCAGGTTTAGATATTAAGGTAAGATACATGCACTCAGACATCAAAGCTTTAGAGAGAATGGACATAATAAGAGATTTAAGACTTGGTGAATTTGATGTTCTAGTTGGAATTAACCTATTAAGAGAGGGATTAGATATTCCAGAAGTATCTTTAGTTGCAATACTTGATGCAGATAAAGAAGGATTCTTACGTTCAGAACGTTCATTAATCCAAACAATAGGACGTGCTGCAAGAAACACAGACGGAAAAGTAATTATGTATGCAGATGAATTAACAGATTCAATGGACAAAGCAATTTCTGAAACAAATAGAAGAAGAAAAATACAAATGCAGTATAATGAAGAACATGGAATAGTACCTCAAACAATTAAGAAATCTGTAAGAGATACAATTAGAGCAAGCATTGTAGAAGAAACAACAGAAAAATATGAACTTGGAAAAGATGCAAGCCTAGAAGATATTATAAACAAACTAACAGAAGAAATGCTTGCACATGCAGAAAAAATGGAATTTGAGGAAGCTGCGAAACTAAGAGACCAAATAAAAGAATTAGAAAAATCATTATAAATGTTGCCCATTAGTTCGCCCAAAGGGAGCGCTACTAATGGGTAAATTCTCCTGGCACACCAACTATTGTTGTATTATCAGGAACATCTTTTAAAACTATTGCATTTGCTCCAATTTTTACGTTATTCCCTATATGAATAGGACCTAGAACTTTAGCACCACAACCTACTAAAACGTTGTCTCCTAAATCTGGATGCCTTTTTAATTTGTCTTTCCCAGTTCCACCTAACGTTACTCCATGATATATTGTGCAATCATCTCCAATAGTAGCTGTTTGACCAATTACAATTCCCATTCCATGGTCTATAAATAATCTTTTTCCAATTTTTGCTCCAGGATGAATTTCTATACCTGTAAAGAAACGACCTATTTGAGAGATTAGCCTTGCTATATAGAATAGTTTGTAATGATAGAAAAAATGAGCAATTCTATAAAAAACAAGAACATGAAATCCCTGATATAGTAAAATTACATATAATATATTATTTGCTGCAGGATCTTTTTCCTGTATATTTTTTGCGTCTAAATATAGCTCACGACAAGAAGAAAGGAAAGTAAGTATACATTTTTTTATAAAATTTAAAAACCTTGTAACAATATTCATAATATCACCTACTATATATTATGAATTTTTTAAAATTATGTGAATAATCTTATTGCTGAAGATAAAGTTACTATTCCCAGCCAACTTAAACATTGAATAAGGAAATTTATATGTTTTTGGAGAATTTTTCGTCTTCCCAGAAGCGATAAAATTCGAAAAAACATACAAATTTCATATATATAAATATTTCCTGAATGCTGGGAATAGTAACAAGGTAATATGTATATTGTAACATTTTCTATATATACCTTGAGATTTTAATTAAACTGTGATAGTATAACCATGGAATAAAAAGAAAGAGGAAGAAAAGTGTCGAAAAATATAGTAATAAATGCGTTTAAACATTTTAAATTAATAACTAGACATAAATGGGAGGTATTTAAATTATGCTGTAGAGCTGGAATTCCATATAGAGGACTAGTTCATGATTTATCTAAATATTCACCAACAGAATTTTGGGAGTCGGCAAAATACTATAATGGAAACATGAGCCCAATTCTACTTGCTAAAAGAAAGCAAGGTTATTCAAAGGCATGGCTTCATCATAAAGGAAGAAATAAACATCATGCAGAATATTGGTATGACCCAATGTCTAGAAAGCCAACACCAGTTATTCCATACAAATACACAGTTGAAATGATTTGCGATAACTTGGCTGCAGGCATTGTATATAATGGAAAAAGATGGAGAAATGATACTCAACTTAAATATTGGAATAAAAGAAAAGACAGTCTTCCAATGAATGAAAAAAACAAAGCTATGCTTACAGAAGTATTTACCCAAATTAGCATAAATGGCATAGAAAAAACAATTAGAAAAGCAAATTTAAAAAGATTATATAGTAGGTATTGTGGTAAAAGTTAGGAGAGGGGTTGAAAAATAATTACAATTTTGGCGTTGTCAAATTTCATTTAAAATTTATAGCTAAAGCATACTGAGGCTGTAACAAGCAGAGCTTTAACAGCCTCAGCATCAACGTACACAAAGTACGCCTCATAAATTTTAAATTCATTTTCCTAGCCAAAATTTAATTCTTTTCCAACCAGAGTTGCACAGGGAAAGGGAAGAGATGAAATATGATTAAATTAAGAGAAGAAATATTAGAAGACATAAGAGGTTTAGCAGACGAAAAATATAAAGAATTTCATAGTGGTTTATGTCCTGAGACAGATAACATTTTAGGTGTAAGAGTTCCAGTACTTCGAAAATATGCTAAACAGTTATCAGATTTTTGCTGGGAAAGAAATTATAGAAATATTGGAAATGAATACTATGAAGAAACTTTACTAAAAGGTATGATATTAGGCTATGCTAAGACTGATATAGAAAATAGATTAAATTATATAGAAAACTTTGTCCCATTAATTGATAATTGGGCTGTTTGTGATATAACTTGTGCTGGTTTTAAATTCATTAAAAAAAATCAGAATACAATGCTTAAATTTATAACTCCATATTTTAGTTCTGATAAAGAATTTGAAACAAGGTTTGGAATAGTTATTTTATTAGACTATTATTTAACAGACATGTATATAGATGATGCTATAAATATATTAGATAATATTAAAAATACAAATTATTATTATGTAAAAATGGCAATAGCCTGGGCAATATCAATAGCATATATTAAATATCCAGAAAAGTTAGGGCTTTACTTAAAAGATGGTAATAATCATTTAGATGATGACACTTACAACAAAGCTCTGCAAAAAATAATAGAGTCTAATAGAATTAACAAAATTGAAAAAAATAAAATAAGAAAGATGAAAAGAATTATAAGAAGAGATTAGAAGAAAGAAGGTATCAAAACATGAAATTAATATATGGAACAACTAATAAAGGAAAACTTACCCAAGTAAAAGAATATTTAGATTACAAAAAGGCAAATATTGAACTATTGTCTTTAAATGACATTAATTTTAATGAAGATGTTGAGGAAAATGGAACAACATTTGAAGAAAATTCATTAATAAAAGCAAAAGCAATTAGAGAATTTTGTGATACAAACAATATAAACATTCCAGTGGTTACAGATGATGCAGGATTATGCATAGATGCATTAAATGGAGAGCCGGGAGTATATAGCGCAAGATATGCAGGAGACCATGCTCCTCAAATAATATCTATAACAAAAGTATTAGATAAAATGAAAGATGTACCAGAAGAAAAAAGAACTGCAAAATTTGTATGTGTATTAACCCTAATTATGCCAGATGGAAAAATGTATGTAGAAAGAGGAGAAACTCTAGGAAAAATTACAAAAACTCCAGGTCCTTTAGGAAAGCTAACATATGGACCAATATTTATTCCAGAAGGCTTTAATAGAACTATGAATGAACTAACAGAAGAGGAACTAGGAGAAACACATAGAGAAAAGGCACTAAATAGAATAATAGATGATTTAAAAAATGAAGAAAACAAATAGGAGAAAAAAGTTATGAATATTGGATTTTATGCAGGTAGTTTTGATCCTTTCACAATGGGACATATGCATGTTGTGAAAACAGCAGCTAAATTATTTGATAAGCTAGTAATTGGAATAGGAATAAATGCAAAAAAGAAAAGAACATATGACAAAGATATAATGAAACAAGCAATAGAAGAAGCCCTAAAAGATGAGAATATATCTAATGCAATAGTAATAACATATGAAGGCTTATCAGTAGATGCGGCTAAAAAATATGATTGTAATTACTTAGTTAGAGGAATTAGAGACGATATGGACTATTATTATGAAGAAAACATAGCACAAATTAATGAAGAAATATCAGGATTAGACACAATATATGTTAGAGCTGGAGTACTTGGTGGAATAAGCTCAAGTACAGTAAGAGAACTATATAATAATGGAAAAGATGTATCAAAATATATTCCAAAAGCGGTAAGGGTGTTTTTGGGGACACTTCTCTAAAACACCTTTTGGGTGTTTTGGGGGACACTTCTCAAAAACATCTTTTCGATGTTTTTAGGGACAGGTTACTGAAATTAAGTTGTTAAAAAGACTCGAAAGGAAATGAAAAAATGAAATTAAATATTGTTATGTGTGAACCAGAGATTCCACAAAATACAGGAAATATAGCAAGAACATGTGCAATAATAGGAGCAAAATTACATTTGATATATCCACTTGGATTTAGTTTAGATGATAAACATTTAAAAAGAGCAGGCTTGGATTACTGGGATAAATTAGAAATTGAAGAACATGATTCTTTAAATGCTTTTTTAGAAAAGTATAAACCAGAAGAAAATAATATGTTCTTTGCAACAACTAAAGCAAAACATTGCTACACAGATGTTGACTACAGCAAATTTAGAGATGGAGAGGTATTTGTTTTATTTGGTAAAGAGACTAAAGGCTTACCAGAAGATTTATTGCAAAAATATATAGACAAAACAATAAGAATACCAATGAGACCAGTATTACGCTCTTTAAACCTTTCTAATTCTGTTTGTATTATTGCATATGAAATATTAAGACAAGTAAATTTTGAAGGATTACAAGAAGAAAGTACATACTTTGATTCTTAAACGAGATTAGTTACAATTCACAGCCTATAAAAAATATTTAAATATGGGAAATTTATATATTTTTTCGAATTTTATCGCTTCTGGGAAGACGAAAAATTCTACAAAAATATATAGAATTTCCTTATCCAAAGTTTACATTGGCTGTGAATTATAACAATTAAATGCAAAACGTTGAAATTATAATTTTTTAAAGTTATAATAAGAATATCAAATTTAAAACTATGGAGGAAAAGTTAAATGGATTGGAATAGAGAGATTTTAGAAAAGCCAATGTGGAAAGAAGAGATTAAGAATAGAGAGCAAAAAGAAGATTTAGCTACAAGAATGGCAGAAAAGGTGCAAGATGGTGATATAATTGGTTTTGGTTCTGGTTCTACATCTTATTTAACTGTGATTAAAATTGCGGAAAAAATGCAAAGAGAAAATATAAAAATTACTGCAATTCCAACATCTTACGAAATAAAAATGTTATGTGCATATTTAAACATACCAACGGCTAGCTTAGAGGAAAAAAAGCCTGATTGGTGTTTTGATGGTGCAGATGAAGTGGACCATGATAATTGGATGATAAAAGGAAGAGGAGCAGCTATGTTTAATGAAAAATTAAATATTAAGTCTGCTGGCAAAACCTATATTTTGGTAGACGAATCTAAAATAGTAAACAAACTTGGAACAAACTTTCCAGTTCCTGTAGAAGCAAATCCAAAAGCTTTAAATTTAGTAAAACAAGAGCTATACAATATGGGAGCAACCGAGATTAATTTGAGAATGGCTTTAAGAAAAGACGGACCTGTTATAACAGAAAATGGTAATCTGATTTTAGATGTTCGTTTTAGCAATATAGATGAAACATTAGAAAAAAGACTAAAGAATATAACTGGTGTAATTGAAACTGGTTTATTTATAGGATATAATGTAGAAATATTAAAATAAGGGACTAAAACGTTGAAAAATAATTACAATTTTGACGTTGTCAAACTTCATTTAAAATTTAATCAACGTACAAAGAGTACGCCTCATAAATTTTAAACTTGTTTTCCTAGCCAAAATTTAATTCTTTTTCAACTAGAAATGAGATTTAAATATGAAAAAATTACTTTTTGCAGCAGTAACTCTTGATGTAGGAGGAATTGAGACTGCACTTCTTACTCTTTTAAATTCATTAGTAGAAAACTATGAAATAACTCTTGTTTTAGAAAAAAAACAAGGATTATTTCTTAATGATTTAAACCCAAAAATTAAAGTAATTGAATACACTCCAAGTAATAACAAAATAGTAATAATTAGAAAAATAGTAAACTTCATAAAACAATCCATATTTAAACTTAGATATAAAAATAAATTTGATTTTTCATGTAGTTATGCTACATATTCAAACCCAGATGCTTTTGTAGCAAGAAATGCTTCAAAAAATTCTGCTTTATGGTGTCATTTAGACTATTTAAGCTTTTTTAATAATGACAAAGAAAAGCTAAAAAAATTCTTTGAAGAGAAGCAATACCAAAACTTTAGAAAAATAATATTTGTATCAAAAAGAAGTAGAGAAAACTTTTTAAAAGTATTTCCTGAAATCAAAGAAAAAACTATATGCATAAATAATTTAATAGATTATAAAAAAATACTTGCAAATTCAAATGATAAAATAGAAGAACAAGAAATTATTAAACCAAATGTAACAACATTTATAAATATAGGAAGACATGAAGAAAAACAAAAGAAACTATCAAGAATTATTGAATCTGCAAGATTATTAAAACAAGACAATGATACAAAAGATAAATTTCAGATAATTTTTGTAGGAGATGGAGAAGAAACTAAAAATTATGAAGAACTAATAAAGAAGTACAATCTAGAAAATGAAATAATACTTTTAGGTAGAAAGAAAAATCCTTATCCATACTTAAAACTTGCAGATTGTACAATATTAACATCTGATTATGAAGGATGCCCAGTTGTTTTTGTTGAAAGCATGGTCTTAAATAAACCAGTTATAACAACAGATGTCTCAGGAGTAGATGAATTAAAAGAAGAGCACTATGCACTTATTACTCAAAAAGATGAAAACTCTATATACAATACAATGAAAAACTTTATAGAACAAGGATTTAAAATACAAGAAAAATTTGATCCTGAAAAATATAATAAAATAATTTTAGAAAACTTAGAAAAATTATTCTAAAAATAGGAGAATTTAGTGAAGATAAGTATAATTGTACCAATTTATAATGTACAAAAACAATTAAAAAGATGTATAGATTCATTATTAAAACAAGAAGATGAAAAATTAAATGTACAAATAATTCTTGTTAATGATGGGTCTACAGACGATTCTGGAAAAATTGCCAAAGCGTATTATAAAAGATATAATGACAAAATCATTTATCTTGAAAAAGAAAATGGTGGTTTATCTGATGCAAGAAATTACGGGCTAAAATTTATAGATTCAGATTCAAATTATATTGCCTTTGTAGATTCTGATGATTATATAAGTGATAAAATGTATTTAAAACTTTTGCCATACATGGAAAAAGAATATGATATGGTAAAAATAAAAGTAAGTAAAGTTAAAGAAGATGGAGAAATAATAGAAGATAACTATTCACCAGAATTTGAAGATAAGACTGGAGAAGAAGCTTTTGAAATTTTATACAAAACAGATGTAATGACAGAAGTGGCTTGGGGTTACATTTATAGGAAAGATTTCTTCATGGAAAATAATTTTAAATTTGCCAAAGGGCTATACCATGAGGATTTTGGACTTATACCTCTAATTATGTTAAAAGCAAAAAAAGTTGCATCCTCTAATGTTGGAAAATATTTTTATGTGCAAACAGAAAAAAGCATTACAAGAGGAGATGACTCTAAAAGACTACAAAGAGCTCAAGATTTATTAAAACATTATGATAACATGATAAAAGAAGTAGAAAATTTTGATATTTCAGAAAAATCAAAAGAGAATATTAAAATATATTATACAAATTGCATAATTTTAGAGGTAGCAAACTTGCAAGGACAAGCACAAAAAGATTATATAAAAGAAATTAAAAAGAGAAAAATGACTAAAAACATTAAAGCAAGAAACATAAAACAGTTTATAAAAAAAGTAATCTTAAACATTAGTATAAGACTATATCTAAAATTAAGATAATATGGAGGTAGAATGACTAAAGTAAGCGTAATTGTTCCAATTTATAATGTAGAAAAATATTTACCTAAATGTTTAGACTCGCTAGTAAACCAGACATTAGACGATATAGAAATAATATTAGTAAATGATGGAAGTTTGGACAATTCTGGTAAAATTGCCAAAGAGTATAGCGAAAAATATAAAGATAAAATCATTTATCTTGAAAAAGAAAATGGTGGATTATCTGATGCAAGAAATTATGGAATACCTTATGCTACAGGCGAATATATTGCATTTTTAGATTCAGATGATTATATAGATATTGACGCTTATAAACAGATGTATGAAAAAGCAAAAAAAGAAGATGCAGATTTTCTAGAATGTGATTTTATATGGGAATACCCAAACAAGCAAGTTATAGATAAACGCATAGACTATAAAAACAAACAAGAAATGCTTGCAGTAGTTAGAGTTGTGGCGTGGAACAAGCTAATAAAAAGAGATTTAATAATAAAGAATAATTTAAGATTTCCAAAAGGGCTTAGATATGAAGATATAGAATTTACATATAAATTATTACCTTATCTTAATAAAATCTCATACATAGATAAAAACTTTATACATTATGTACAAAGAAATAACTCAATCGCAAATGTTCAAAATGAAAAAACGGCAGACATATTTACAATTTTTGATAATGTAATAAATTATTATAAAGAAAAGAATTTATATGAAGAATATAAAGAACAACTAGAATACAACTATGCAAGATACTTATTATGCAGTTCACTAAAGAGAATGTGCAAAATTGGAGACAAAGGAAAAAGAAAAGAATTAATAAACAAAACATGGGAAGAGTTAAATACAAAATTCCCAAATTGGCGTAAAAACAATACTTTAAAGAACATGCACACCGGGAAAAATATGTATATGAGAACAGTAAATAAATTTACTTATAAAATTTATACAACATTATTTTCACTTATTTAAAAGGAGAAATTTATGGAAAAAGAAGGAAAACTTAAAAAAATATTCACAATAGAAAATCTTTTATGTTTTTTTATAGTAATTTGTCCAATTCTAGATGTTTCTAGCTTCTTGTTTAGAAATTATTTTGATACTAGTTTTTCTATTTCAACTTTTATAAGACCAATAATTCCAATAATTGCAGGAATATATATTTTTGTTAAAGATAAAATTAGACCACAACTAATTTTTGCAGCTGTTGTTTATGCTGTATATGCAGGATGCCACTTATATGTATTTTACAGAATTAAAACAGGTTGTGCATATGGAAATGAATTAAGAGAGTTACAGTATTTAATAAATTATACATTTATGGTAATGAACTTATTTATCTATTATTTCTTTTTTACAAAATACAATAGGGAAAAAGAAATTAAAGATGAAGATAAAGGAAAAGCAATTAATAAATTAAAGAAGTCTGTACTAATAGCTTTAACATTATATGTTGGATTCATGTATTTATCATTAATAACAGGAACATCTTCTTATACATATCCAGAAGACCAAATAGGATTTAAAGGTTGGTTCGAATCTGGTAATAGCCTTGGAACTATTATGATTTTATGCTTATTTATTGTACTTCCAATGTTAAGTAAGAAAAACCCTACAAAAATTAGAATATGGGCATTATTACTTACAGTTTTAGCAGGTGTATATTTAACTACACTATTAGGCACAAGAACAGGACTTTTCGGATTTATACTTGTTGTAGTTGTTTATATTATTATCTGTATAATACATGGATTAATACAAAGTAAAAAAATAAACAGAAAAACTATCACAATTGGAACAATAATCTTTATAGCAATTATAGCAGTTGTTGCAGTATTTGGCTCAAGAACATTTGAAAGAAGAAAACTTTTACAAGATAGGGAAGATTTAATTTATGATGCAATGACAGGAATGTCTTCACATGTAACAGGAGATATGTTAGCAATGGTAGAACAAATAAAAAAAGGAGAAATGAGTACTGATTACATGTCAGAAGAAATGCAACAAACAATGCTAGATGTATATGAATTAGCAAATGAATATGAAATACCAAGCACAGACAATAGAGCACTTCAATTTCTTTATCATAGTACTTTGGTAAAAAATCAAGCTGGAATATCACTTACACTATTTGGAAATGGTTACATGACACATTATAGAGAAATGATATTTGAAATGGAAATACCAGCATTTTTATATAATTTTGGAGTGATAGGCTTTTTCTTATATTGTATGCCATTTTTGTTTATTGCACTTTATGGAGTTTATGTATTAATTAAAAAAGTAAAACATGTATCTGTAGAATACGCAACGGCAGTAGCTGGCTTATGTTTTGCAATTGCAATATCATTTATCTCAGGCTACACATTCTTTAATTCTTCTTCAATGATGATGATAGTTGTATTAAGTACTTTGATTGTTAATGATATTAAAGATTTAGAAGATATGGAGATGAAGATATATACTTTAAATGAAGGGACACAGATTGAAAAATAATTACAATTTTGGCGTTGTCAAACTTCATTTGAAATTTAATCAACGTACAAATAGTACGCCTCATAAATTTCAAACTCGTTTTCCTAGCCAAAATTTAATTCTTTTTCAATCAGACATGCAACTTGGAAAGGAAGTTAAAATAAATGGAAAAAGTAATATTTGGTATAACAGGACTTACTCTTGGTGGAGCTGAAAGGGTTTTGGTTGATATAGTAAATAAACTTGTAGATAAATATGATATTACAATCTTTACCATTTATGCTAATGGTGAATTAGAAGGTGAACTTGACAAAAGAGTTCATCTTAAATCCTTGTATAATTTTAGATATGACAGTATACAAGGAATTAAAAAAATCTTAATTCCATTAAAAGTGTTATTTAATAAAAGAAAAATATTTAAAGAGTATGTTGATAATGATGAATATAAGGCACAAATTGCTTTTTTAGAAGGAGCGATAACAAGAATTTTTAGTGTTAAAACAAAGAAAAAAACTCAAAAAATTGCATGGGTGCATAATGATATATCAAAAGTGTTTGGAAAAGGTCCAAAATCTAAAATAAAAAGAATAATAGACAGAAATACTTATGAAAAATACGATACTTTAGTATTTGTAAGTATAGATAATTTAGATAAATTTAATAAAGTATATGATGATATGCTTCTTCCTCATGAAACAGTGGTAAATAATTATATAAATAGCCAAAGAATACTAGATTTAGCTAAAAATGAAATTAAGGAAGAAGATAAAAACTTATTTACAGATAAAACTTTAAAAATAGTACAAGTATCAAGACTTGTGGAGCAAAAAGCAATAGACAGATTAATTAAAGTTCACACAAAACTAATAAAAGAAGGTGTAAAACACAATATATATATCATTGGCGATGGACCATTAAAAGAAAAATTAGAAAAACAAATAAAAGAAAATAATGTGTCTGATACATTCAAATTATTAGGAGCAAGAGAAAATCCATATCCATATATGAAAAAGGCAGATGTAGTTTCTTTATTTTCAAGGTTTGAAGGTTACCCAATGGTTATTGAAGAAGCAAAAGTCTTAAATAAATATATTTTAGCAACAAACACTGCAACAAGAGAAGCATTAATTAACTATTCTAAAAATAGTCAAATTGTAGAAAATAGTGAAGAAGGAATAGAAAAAGCAATTAAATTTGCAGTAAAAAATAAAAAGAAAATTTTAAAAAGTAATGAAGAGTTTGTATATGAAAATGATAAATTAATAGAAAAAATTATAAAAATTATAAATTCAGAAAATAAACGAAAGGATAAAATTTAAATGAAAATATCAATACTTACAGCTACATATAATAGGGCCAAATTACTTGATAGATTATATACAAGCATAATAGTAAATAACAATAATTGCGAAGAACTAGAAACAGAATGGCTAATAATGGATGATGGCTCTACAGACAATACTAAAAGAATAGTGGGAGAATATATAAAAGAAGGAATAATAGATATAAAATATTATAATCAAGAAAATAAAGGAAAAATGACTGCAATTAATGAATTAGTAAAAAAATCTACAGGAGACATTATGGTAGAATGTGACTCTGATGATTATTTTACAGAAGATGCTTTTAACATAATTTTAAGTTCAATAAGACAATGTAAAGATATGGGGAATGTATATGCACTTGTTTTCTTAAAATATGATCAAGATGGAAATAATATGGGAAATGAATTTTTTGAAGATAATTATGAAAGCACAATGTTTGATTTATATTTTAAAGAAAATATTACAGGTGAGAAAGCATTAGTATTTAATTCAAATATTAGAAAACAATTTGAATATGAAGTAGAAGATGGAGAAAAATTTATAACAGAGGCAAGACTACATCATAAGATGGATTTGGAATATGTTGTAAGATGTTTCAATAAACCAATAATGATATGTGAATATCAAAAAGAAGGATATAGCAAAAATATAAATAAATTATTTCTTGAAAATCCACAAGGATATTATAATTATTTTAAAGAAATATTTGATCAAGATATGCATGGCGTAACTTCTAAAAAAAGAATGTATATATATAAACATTATATATTGTTTTCTGTACTTACCAAGCAAAAACATGCAATAAAAAATGTTAAAGGAATATTAAATAGAATAATGGTTACGATTTTGTATATTCCTGGTAAAATAGTTACAAAATTAAGAATAAGAGACAACAAATAGTTACAGTTCACGGCTATTATAATATTCTGAGAAAATTTATATATTTTTTCAAATTTTATCGGTTTCTTGTTGTCGCTTCGCTTCAAAACTACGCGAAACCTCTAAAATTTTCAAAATATATAAATTTTCTAAATATGATTATTTATTTTTAATAGCTGTGAATTGTAACAACAAATAATCTTTGACAATAAAAATAATATAATATATAATTATGTAGAATTTTAAATAAGTAGAAAGGTGCAAAACAAATGGCAAAAGAAGAAGATAGAATAATAGTAGACCATGTTTATAAATCATTTGATATATACATGGACAAAGCAAATAGCCTTAAAGAAAAGATGCTATTTTGGAATAGAAACAGAAAAGAAAAAAGAGAAGTATTAAAAGATATAAATTTAACCATAAAAAATGGAGAAGCTGTAGGACTTATTGGTGTAAATGGTAGTGGTAAATCTACCTTACTAAAATTAATGACTAAAATTATCTATCCAAATAAAGGTAAGATTATAACAAATGGTAAACTAACATCACTTTTAGAGTTAGGAGCAGGTTTCCATCCTGATTTTTCTGGTAGAGAAAACATTTACTTTAATGCGTCAATATTTGGACTTACAAAAAAGCAAATAGATTCAAGACTAGATAATATAATAGAATTTTCAGAACTTGGAGCATATATAGATAACCCTGTAAGAACATATTCTTCAGGAATGTATATGAGACTTGCTTTTGCGGTAGCAATTAATGTGGATGCAGATATTTTACTTGTTGATGAAGTTCTTGCTGTTGGTGACCAACATTTCCAAGAAAAATGTATTGCTAAAATGAAAGAGCTAAAAGAACAAGGAAAAACAATGGTATTTGTAACTCATAGTTTAGGAACAGTAAAAGATTTTTGTAACAGAGCTATATGGTTAAATCAAGGAGAAATACAAATGGATGGAGAACCAGACCCAGTAATAGATGCTTATTTAAAAGCTACAACTTAGAACAGTGAAGAAAGGAACAATCAAATGAATTTAGTAAAAGATTTATATAATTATAGAGAATTATTAAAAACAAATATAAAAAAGGATGTAGGAGGAAAATATAAAAACTCTGTACTAGGTGTATTATGGTCTTTTATTAATCCTCTTTTACAAATTGCTGTATATGCATTGGTATTCCAGGTTATATTAAAAAGTGATATAGATAATTATACAGTATACCTATGTTGTGGATTAATACCTTGGCAATATTTTTCATCTGTAGTACTAAGAGGCGCAGCAACTATTATAGATAATGGAAACATTATAAAAAAGGTATATTTTCCAAGAGAAATTTTACCAATCTCTGTAGTAACAAGTGAAGGAGTAAACTTTTTAATATCAACAATAATTATATTAGGATTTGTAATATTTGGAGGCATTGGACTTTCATGGAATATACTTTGGTATTTCCTAATATTTATAATACAGTTTATAGTGTCAATAGGAGTAGCTTTTATTGTTTCAAGCTTAACAGTATATTTTAGAGATTTACAACATTTATTAGGTATATTTATGCAGTTATTATTTTATGCAACACCTATAGTATATGCAATTAGCTCTGTACCAGCTGGTTTACAATGGATAGTAAAAATAAATCCAATGTCATATTTAATAGAAGGATATAGAGCAATATTTTATAACAGAACAATGCCAGACTTCCAAGGGCTATTAATTGCTTTAGCAATGGGTATTGTACTTTGCTTAATTGGTTATTTTGTATTTAAAAAGCTAGAGAAGAAATTTGCTGAAGAGTTATAAAATTAGGGGATGAGAAGATGGAAGATGAAGAAATCTTAAAAATTACCTTCGAAAGAGAAAAAGAGCTACTAAAAACTAATCTAGATAAAGAAAAAGAAAAAAATAAAGAATACAAACAGGAAATAGAAAAATTAAATACAAGAAATAGAGAACTACAAGAACAATTAGATTCAATATTATATTCTAGAACATATAAACTCGCAAAAAAATTATCAAGTGTATTTAAGAAAAGAGAGGATTAATTATGGAAAAGAAAAAAATCGCTATGATAATAGATGTGAGAGGCTGGGCTTTTGATAATATAGCATTAAGAGTTAAAGAAAATTTGCCAGAATATGACATAGATGTTATTCCAGGTGACCTTTTTGAGGGCAATATGGTAAAATTATTCCTATTTTGCCAAGACTATGATTTAATCCATTTCCTATGGAGAGGATTTTTAACACTAATTGATAGAGAAGAAATGAAGAATTATGCAGAAACATTAGGAATTAGTCTAGAAGATTTTATTAATCAATATATTTTAAATAAAAATATAACATTTACAGTTTGTGACCAATTATTTGTAAATACAGAAGATGAATGGAAGAACTATGAAGCTATGAAATATGCAAAAGCATATTTTGTAACATCTAAAATATTATTTAAATTATATGATAAATATGAAAAAAAACCAAGCATGATAATACATGATGGAGTTGACTTAAAAAAATATAAACCAGAAAATTTAGATAGATTCAATAATCTTACTCATGTAAGAGTTGGATGGGCTGGAAATAGCAAATTTAAAGACTCTGAAAATGACTGTGATTTAAAAGGTGTAGAAGGAATTATAAAACCTGCTATATCAGAGTTACAGCAAGAAGGCTATGATATAGAATTAATTTTAGCAGATAGAAACATAAAGAAAATTCCACAAGAAGAAATGCCAAAATTTTATAATAATATAGATTTATATATATGTGCTTCAAAAACAGAAGGAACACCACTTACTGTTTTAGAAGCAATGGCTATGGGAATTCCTGTAATTTCAACAGATGTTGGAATTGTAAAAGAAGCATTAGGCCCATATGCTAGTAAATATATAATGGAGGAACGCTCAAAAGACGAACTAAAACGAAAACTAAAAGAAATAATTCAAAACAAGAAAGACTTTGAGATTATCTCTAAAGAAAATTTAGAACAAATTAAAGAATGGGATTGGGAAAAAATTAGCAAAAAATATAAAGAATTCTTTGAATTAAATATGAATTAATAAAAGGAAGTATATATGTTAGAAGATAAATATTTTTGGAATTATGAAAAAGAACCAGGAAAAGTGTTAAAAAACAATTACATTAAATATACAGGTAGCAAGCCTTTAGTATCAATAATAACATCTTATTATAATTCACAAGAATACATGTTGCAAACTATAAACTGTGTTTTTAATCAAACTTTTCCATATTGGGAGTGGATTATAGTAGATGATGGAAGTACTGATAATGAGGCGATTAAGTACTTAGACGAGATGAAAAATATAGATCAAAGGATTAAAATATATCATAAAGAAAATGAAGGATTAGCAAAAGGAAGAGATTATGCAATAAAATTTGCTACTACAAATTATATACTACCACTTGACGCAGATGATTTAATTGAACCAACATATATAGAGACTTTATATTGGGCTCTGGAAACAAACAAAGATGCTGCTTGGGCATTTACTAATTCCTTAGGTTTTGGCAAATATATTTATTTAGTAGACCACGATTTTGATTGTGAAAAAATGAAAACTGAAAATCAAATTACAGCAACAGCATTAATTAGAAAAGAAAATATTTTAAGGCAAAATGGTTATTCAGTTGCAAAAAGATATGTAAATGAAGATTGGCATTTATGGTTAAGAATGATGGCTTCTCGGAGACTATCCTGTACAAGTAACATATTATGGCTTTTGGTATAGAAGAAGAAAAACCAGTCTTTTAACTCAAATAAATGATGAAAAGAGTAAAGATAATGAATTAAGACTAAGAGATTTAAAAGAAGAAGCAAATAAGATTACAAAAAATGTTAAACCTATAATATTAAGTAATAAAGATGTAAATATTAACACAATTAAAAATTTAGATAAGCAAGATTTAGACTGGAATAGAAGACTTCCAAAAGAGAAGAAAGAAAATTTATTATATATTTTGCCAGCAACAGGAATGGACTTAAAAATTTTTAAACAAATAAAAGAAAAAAGCAAAGACAAAAATATAATTATAATATCATTTGGACTTACAAAAGAATCTCCATATGTATTAAGACAGAAATATGAGGAGTTTGCTACAGTATTCGAACTTCCAACGTTTTTAGATAAAAAATATTGGCTTGGATTTATTAATTATATTCAAGAAACAAGAGATATAAATGAAATTTATACTACAGAAGAGATAAAGAATATATTACAAGGAAAATTTAATAAAGAATTAAGCAAAATTACATATAATGAAAATAATTTTTTATATTCCATAGCTATTTTAAAAGCTAAGATATGTAATACATTAATATTTAGAGGTATAAGAAAAATAATTAGAAAACTTAAAAGTAGTATTGATAATAATTAGAAATGCTAGAAAGGATGAATAATATGAAAATATGGTTTTTAACAGGTGAATTTGCTCCAGACTTTGGTGGTGGTATTGGTACATATGTAGAAAACTGTGCAAAAATGTTTGCCGAGGCTGGTGATGATGTAACAGTTATAGTTAGAAGTATTAATGGAGATAAAACAGAAAAAGCAAAAGAAGGTTATAGAATAGTAAGATTCCAGCAAGGTGAAGGAGAATATTATCAATATTTAGGATATGATAATGCCTTAGCTTATCAATATTATGATGTAATATCAAAAATGATTGATAAATATGGAAAACCAGATATTTTAGAAATGCAAGAATATAATGCTTATGGACAATATATAATTCAAAGTAAACTAATGCTAAATGAAAAATTTAAAGATATTCCACTTGTTGTACATTTACATACACCAAGTTTTGAAACTTTGAAAATAAACCAATTTAATACATATGAATTACCATTTTATTGGATAGGAGAAATGGAAAAATTCTGTATTAAAGGAGCAGATGCATTAGTTTGTCCAAGTCAATTTTTAGCAGATAAATTACAATACTTAGTAAAAGATAAAATAAAGGTTATTAATTTACCTTTTGATATAGATAAAGATGAACTAAAAAAATATGAAGAATCAGGAATAGAAAAGCCGGAGAAAAAGACTATTCTATATTTTGGTAGAACAGAATATAGAAAAGGTGTTGTCCAAATGCTAAAAGGCGCAGAAAAGCTTTGGAAGAAAGGTTTGGACTTTAAAATAAAGATAATTGGTGGAGACACAAAACTAGAGTCAAAAGGTACTTTTGTTGGAGAAGATATAAAGAAAAAGTATGCAAAATATATAGAAAGTGGAAACTTAGAAATGCTAAAATCTATTCCACATTTAGAGCTAATTCCACATATTCTTTCTGCAACAGCAGTAACAATTCCTTCTCTATATGAGAATTTCCCAAATACTTGTATATATGCAATGTGGCTAGGAAAACCGGTACTTGTTTCTAAGAGTGGTGGACAAGCAGAAATGGTAAAAGATTCTGGTAAAAATGGATTAATATTTGACTGGGACAAAGAAGGAGACTTTGAGGAAAAATTAGAACAGCTTCTTAATATGTCTGATGAAGAATTAGAAACTATGGGAAATAATGCAAAAGAAAGAATCCATAAATTATGCAACATGGAAGATAACATTAAGAAGAGAAGAGAATTTTTTGAAGAAGTAATAAAAAATAAAAAAGAAAAGACTGAGTTTCCATTTGTGGAAGAAATGCCTAAAGATAAATATATTAAGGAATATGATGGAGAAAAAGACTTATTATCTGTTGTAATACCATATTATAATTTAGGAAGCACACTTCCAGAAACAATAGAAAGTATTAAGGAATCAGACTATAAAAATTATGAAATAGTAGTTGTAAATGATGGAAGCACAGACGAAGAAAGTATAAAAGTATTAGATAATTACAAAGATGATGAAAAAGTAAGAATTATCAATATAGAAAATAAAGGTTTAGCAAATGCAAGAAATGTTGGGGCAAAAGAAGCAAAAGGTGAATTTGTAGCATTTTTAGATGCAGATGATAAAATAGATAAAACATTTTATACAAAGGCAATTAATATATTACACAAATATAGTAATGTATCTTATGTATATAGTTGGGTTCAATATTTTGAAGGAAGTACAGCTGTTTGGCCAACATTTAATGTTCATATACCATATTTACTTTGTGCAAACATGCTTGCAGCATTTGTGGTAATAAGAAAGAATGATTTTCTAAACTTTGGACAAAACAGAATTAAGATGGAATATGGCATGGAAGATTATGATGGATGGGTAAGTTTAGCAGAACATGGATATCTAGGAGTATCTATACCAGAGAAACTAAATCTTTATAGAGTAAGAAAAGATTCTATGTCTAGACAATTTAACAAAAAAATGAGAATTTATCTATATGAAACATCAATGCAAGGACATGAAAAATTATTTGAAAAATACTCAAAAGATATTTATATGTTACTACTTACAAACGGACAACCATATTATTGGAACAATCCTAGCCTACCTGTATATGTACCAACATCTGGAGAACCACAACCAGTAGAC
The DNA here is from genome assembly GCA_944388645.1 of uncultured Clostridia bacterium. Lineage (GTDB taxonomy): Bacteria > Bacillota > Clostridia > TANB77 > CAG-508 > CAG-245. Next base: position 3,030 of record CALXJO010000003.1, on the reverse strand, counting down.
GAAAGAGTTCTAAAAATAGAAAGATTCTTAAACACTTTCCCTGGAAGAGTTTTAAGAAAAATATATAGAGGTTTAAGGAAAATTAAACATGCAGTTATAAAGGAGCAAACAAATTGAAAAAGTATAAAAATAGTATTATAGCAATATTATTATCTCTTATATTAATAATATTTGTATGGCATAAATTTTTAGTAAGTCGGAAATACAGTAATATTTATTTTACTGCTACTAGGAATTTACACATTCTTAAAAAAAGTACTAGATACAGAAAATAAAAGAAAATGTATTATATCACTAATAATTGGAATTTTATTTGGAATAATAGAAGTAATATGTACAAGTATAAATACAGATTATACATTAAATAATATATTATTTGATAAATGGACTATAATCAATTTCTTAGGTTACTCAATCTTAGGTTTTAGTATTACTTCATTCATATATACTATATTAGAGAAACAAGAATTACCAAATAAAACTTCTAAAATAGGAAAAGTAGAATTCTTTATTAATATGGCTCTAATATTTCTTGCTTGGCTACCATATTTTTTAAGATACTATCCGGGGCTACTTACCTCAGATTCAATAGTACAATTATCACAAGCAATAGGAATATCAGAACTTACTAACCATCATCCAATTTTTCATACAGGAATAATTGCACTTTTTGTAAATATAGGACAAGCAATTTTTGGTAATATAAATGCAGGTGTAGCCTTTTATACAATAGCACAAATGCTAATTATGTCTGGAATATTTGCGTTTATATTAAGATACTTAAGTAAAAAACAAGTGCCTGTTATAGTTAGAGTTATAACATTATTATATTACATGTTCTATCCAATAAATGCGTTATTTTCTGTAACTATGTGGAAAGATGTACTATTTGCCGGAATACTTCCAATCTTTATAATATTATGTGTAGAACTAATTACAAATACAGAAGAATTTTTTAGTAAAAAGAAAAATATTGTAAGTTATATAATTGTGTCTTTATTAGTATTTTTTGCAAGAAACAATGGAATGTATGTAGTGGTTTTAACAATGCCATTTATTGTTATAGTACTTAGAAAATATTGGAAAAAAGTTATTCCTTTGTTTGTTAGTATAATACTTATATATGCAGTAATAAAAACATCAGTATTTGCTTTATTAGATGTAAAAAATGGATCAGTTGCAGAGATGCTTTCAATTCCTCTACAGCAAATTGCAAGAGTTGTAAAATACCATGAAGAAGAATTAGATGAAGAGACAATAAATAGAATAAATAATTTCTTTGAATGTGATAACATAGGAGAAAAATATAATCCAATATTATCAGACCCAGTAAAAGCAGAATTAAATGATGAATATTTTGATGAAAACAAGGGAGAATTTATTAGTTTATGGTTTAATTTACTAACCAGATATTTTAAAGACTATGTAGAATCATTTATTTCTAATTCCTATGGTTATTATTATCCAGAGGCAAGCCATTGGGTTGCAAATAGAACAATGGAACCAAATAATTTAGGGGTAGAGCAAACACCTATTTATTTGCGGAAATATAGTATCTAAAGTAGATTCATTAATTGAAAGAAGAGATATTCCAATTTTATCTATGTGCTTTAGTATAGGAACAGCATTTTGGTTAATTGTAATTTGCCTGGGCTATAAAATACTAAATAAAGAGTATAAATTTATATTAGTATATTTACCAATATTTATATTGTGGCTAACAATAGTAGCATCACCAGTATTTTGTGAATATAGATATGCATATTCTATGTTTACATCTTTACCAATATATATATCTTTAAATTTTATTAAAAATAAGAAAGATAATAGGAAGGAAGAGTAAAATGGAGAAAATAGCAGTATTAATACCATGTTATAATGAAGAACTAACAATAGAAAAAGTAATAAAAGATTTTAGAAAAGAATTACCAAATGCAGACATTTATGTTTATAACAACAATTCTAAAGATAAAACAGCAGAAATTGCAAAAGATAATGGTGCAATTGTTATAAATGAATATAAACAAGGAAAAGGTAATGTTGTAAGAAGTCAATTTAGAGATATAGATGCAGACATTTATGTAATGGTAGATGGTGATGACACATATCCTGCTGAATTTGTTCATAAACTAATAGAGCCTGTAAGAAATGGACAGGCTGACATGGCAATAGGAGATAGATTATCTAATGGAACATATCAAAAAGAAAATAAAAGACCATTTCATGAGTTTGGAAATAATCTAGTTAGAAAAGCTATTAACGTATTATTTAACACAGACTTAAAAGATATTATGACAGGTTACAGGGTGTTTAATAAAAGATTTGTTAAAAACATGCCAGTTCTTAGTCCAAAATTTGAAATAGAGACGGAAATGTCATTATATGCATTAGATAAAAGATATATAATAAAAGAAATTCCAATAGTTTATAGAGATAGACCAGAAGGTAGCTCATCTAAGTTAAATACTGTAAGCGATGGAATAAAAGTTGTAAAAACAATAATTAGAATGTTCAAAGATTATAAGCCTTTTAGATTTTTTGGAATAATTGCATTAATATTCCTTATATTAGGTTTAATCGTTGGAATACCAGTACTTGTAGAGTTCTTTAAAACATCATATATTACAAAAGTACCTTCTGCAATACTTGCAACAGGATTTGTAAGCTTAGCAGCAATAACATTCCAATGTGGAATTATATTAGATACAATAACAAGACAACATAGAGAAAATTACGAATTACAACTTTTAAGATATGAACAAATAGAAAGACTTTCAAAAAAGAATGAGAAATAATTTAAAATTAAAAAACTTTAAAAAATAAAGAAAAAAAGAGAAAAAATGAGAAAACAAGAGATTTATTAAGATAATCGCCGAATATGATACATTTTTCAATTTGACATTTAATAATCCTTTATTTATAATTCTATTAAACTAAAGAGTAAAGTTTAATATTATTATAAAGGAAGGAGGAAACTACGTGGAAAATGAAAAATTAAACCAAATTTTAGATGTAGTATTAGAAATAAAA
>CALXJO010000002.1 GCA_944388645.1 uncultured Clostridia bacterium | reverse complement strand
TAAATTTTCTTAATACAAAATATTTGTACATTATAAATTGTATAAATCTAGAAAATATGGAAATACTTATATTAATAAAAATTCAAGGAGGAAATAATATGAGTAGAAGATTTAGAAAAAATGGGAATTCTGATACTAATATAAGTATGTATGTAATAGGAGGAATAGCTGTAGTTGTTGTAATTGCTTTTGTAATATCATATGTTGTGTATACTAATAGTATATCTAAACAAGCAAGACTAGATACAAATGAAAGTTTAGGAATTGCAAATCAAACAGATGATAGTCAAATGATTAATATGATAACAAACGAGGAAAATTCTGAAGCTGTAAGTTCATCAATAGGAAGAACAGTAAATGAAATGGAAAACGCTGAAGTAGAGGACCAAGAGGTAGAAAGTACCAATAAAATGGCCGTAAATACAAGTAATACACAAGATGAACAAAATGAAGAAACAAATCAAGAAGTAAATGAAACAAGCACAAATGAAGAAAGTAATGTGGTAGAAGAAACTCCTGTAGTACAAGACCCTACTTTTGCAAAACCAGTAGAAGGAGAAGTTCTAAAAGACTATTCAAAAGATAACTTAACATATTCAAATACATTAGATGAATGGACAACTCACTTAGGAATAGACTATGTAGCAGAAAAAACAGATATAGTAAAAGCTTCGGCTGATGGAACAATAAAATCTATAAAAAATGACCCAAGATATGGACTTACAGTAGTAATAGAACACGCAAATGGATTTGAAAGTGTTTATTCAAGCTTACTTACGGCAGAGTTTGTAAGTGTAGGAGAAGAAGTAAAGCAAGGGCAAACAATAGCAACAGTAGGAAATACTGCCACATTTGAAATTGCAGATGAAACACATCTACATTTTGAAATAAAAAAAGATGGAGAAAATGTTGATCCTAACATATATATAAAATAAAGAATAGTTATAAAGCTGTTTTCGGGAGAAAATCTAGAAAACAGCTTTTCGTATTGGGTGTTTTTGGGGACACTTTAACAAAACACCCAATAGATGTTTTTGGGGACAGGTCTTTCAAAAATCTAAAGACAGTTTTCTTAACCCGTCCCCCAATACACCCAAAAGATGTTTTTGAGAAGTGTCCCCGAATACACCCAAAATCTAAAAAGTACTTGACAGTTTACGATAATAAAGATAAAATATAATAGGATAAAGTATATACTAATAAAATTATTAATTAGTTATATTTTTTTATGCACATTGAAAACTAAATAGAAAGAGGGGTAAGATTATGGATATCATAATTAATATCGCCGTTTTTCTAGTCTCAGCAGTTATTTTTACCTTTGTTGGTATTGCGATAAGAAAGAAAATAGCAGAATCTAAAATAAGCAGTGCGGAAAACGAAGCTAAAAAGATAATAGACCTAGCACAAAAGGAAGCCGAAAATAAGAGAAAAGAAGAGATATTTAAGGCAAAAGAAGAAATTATAAATGCTAGAAACGATTTAGACAATGAGGTTAGAGAAAGAAGAGGCGAAGTTCAACAACAAGAAAGAAGATTACTACAAAAGGAAGAAAATCTTGAAAATAAAATGGAACAAATCGAAAAGAAAGAACAAGACTTAGAAGCAAAGAAGAAAGAATTAGAAGACAAAAAACAGGAAATAACAAATGTTTTAGATGCACAAATGCAAGAACTTCAAAAAATTTCAGGATTATCAAAGGAAGTAGCAAAAGAGCAATTGCTTGCAGAAATGGACAAGCAATTAACATTAGAAAAAGCAAACCTAATTAAAGCAGCAGAAGCAAAAGTAAAAGAAGAATCTGTAAAAAATGCAAAAGAAGTAATAGGGTATGCAATTCAAAAATGTGCTGCAGACCATACAGCTGAAACTACAGTATCAATTGTTCCACTTCCAAATGACGAAATGAAGGGAAGAATAATTGGTAGAGAGGGAAGAAATATTCGTGCATTAGAGACATTAACTGGAGTTGATTTAATAATAGATGATACACCAGAAGCAGTAGTAATTTCAGGATTTGATGCATTAAGAAGAGAAGTAGCAAGAATCGCTCTTGAAAAATTAATGGAGGATGGAAGAATACATCCTGCAAAGATTGAAGAAATGGTTGAAAAGGCAAAAGAAGAAGTTGCACAAACTATTAAAGAAGAAGGAGAAAGAGCTTGCTTAGAAACTGGAGTAATTGGACTTCATCCAGACTTAGTAAATTTACTTGGAAAGCTAAAATATAGGACAAGTTATGGTCAAAATGTTTTAAATCACTCAATAGAAGTATCAAACTTAGCAAGAATAATGGCAGATGAACTTGGATTAGATCCAAAACTTGCAAGAAGAGCAGGATTATTACATGATATAGGAAAAGCGTTAGACCATGATATAGAAGGCACTCACGTTCAAATTGGTGTAGACTTATTAAAGAAATATAAAGAAAATCCAATAGTAATAAATGCAGTAGAAGCACACCATGGAGATGTTGAACCTCAAACAATAGAAGCAGTTTTAGTTGCTGCAGCAGATGCAATTTCTGCTTCAAGACCAGGAGCAAGAAGAGAAACTCTTGAAAACTACATCAAACGTCTAGAAAAACTTGAATCAATTGCAGACTCATTCAAAGGAGTTGAAAAATCTTTTGCAATTCAAGCAGGACGTGAAGTAAGAATAGTAGTAAAACCAGAACAAATATCAGATGCAGATATGACAATTCTTGCAAGAGATGTAGCAAAAAAGGTAGAAGAAGAAATGGAATATCCTGGACAAATAAAAGTAAATATAATCAGAGAAACAAGAGTTGTAGACTATGCAAAATAAGAAAGGGCCAATTATGGCTCTTTTTTTATGTTGCTATTTCATATTAAATAAATATATGATATAATCATAAAAGATAAAAAAGAGAAGGAGAATTAAATTGAAAGTATTAGCAGTAGGAGATATAGTTGGAGAAAGTGGAGTAAGAAAATTAAAAGAAGAACTTCCAAAAATAAGACAAGAAGAAAATATAGACTTTGTAATTGTAAATGCAGAAAACTCTGCAGGTGGAATGGGAATAACAACAAAAATCTTCAATGAACTAAAAGAAATGAAAATAGATGTTATTACAATGGGCAATCACACTTGGGGCAAAAAAGACATTTTTTCATTTATAAATAGTGATAATATAATAAGACCTGCAAATTATCCAGCAATGGTTCCAGGAAAAGGTTACAACATTTATACATGTAAAGATAAGAAAATATGTGTTGCAAACTTAATTGGCAGAACAGATATGGGTGTTTTAACGGAAAATCCATTCTTAAAAATGAAGGAAATATTAAACAAAGTAAAAAACAGTGTAGATATAATAATAGTAGATTTTCATGCTGAAGCTACAGCAGAAAAAATTGCAATGGGCTATTATTTAGATGGCAAAGTAACAGCTGTATTTGGAACACATACACATGTTCAAACAGCAGATGAACAGATTTTAGAAAAAGGAACAGCATATATAACAGATATAGGAATGACAGGACCTAAGAAATCTGTAATAGGAATGGATGTAGATGTTTCAATAAAAAGATTTGAGACTTCCCTTCCAGAAAGATATAAATTAGCTGATGGAGATTGCTTCTTAAATGCATGTGTGTTTGATATAAATGAAGAAAATTGTCGAGTAAACAAAATTAAACGAATAGTTAGAAAATAAATGACGAAAAATGAAAAAATGACACGATGAAAACTGTAAGAAATTTCCAATTTTATATAGACAATTATCCTTAAATATTGTATAAATATAACTGTACTTAAACATACAAAAAAATAAAATATTAGGAGGATAAAAATGGAAGTTTTAAAAATCTCATCAAAATCAAACCCAAATTCAGTAGCAGGAGCTATAGCTGGATTAGTTAAGGAGTCAAACAAAGCAGAAATGCAAGCAATTGGTGCAGGAGCATTAAACCAAGCAGTAAAGGCAGTTGCTATAGCAAGAGGATTTGTTGCACCAGCTGGAGTTGATTTAATATGCATACCAGCATTTGCAGAAGTAGAAGTGGAAGGAGAGGAAAGAACTGGTATAAAATTGATTGTAGAGTCAAGAAAATAATATAGTTTGTAAAATTAAGTGATAAATAATAGGGCATGACAATAATCATGTCCTTTTTGTTGTTAAAAAATTTTAAAATAAATATTGAAAAATATAGGTATTTAATATATTATATGATAGTAAATTAAAGAAGAAAGGACTACATAATGAAAGTAAGTAGTATATTTAAATATATATTTATAATATTCGCAATTGGAATTATAATCTATGCAGGTTACATTATATATAACAATCAAATTGCAAATGCATCAGAAAATACGCAAGAGGTAGTAAATGCTGAAGAGAATATAATAAAAGATCTTAGATTAGCAGTAACAGATTTTGATACTATAAATCCACTTATAACAAATAATAAAGAAATTTTAAATATAGATACACTAATATTTGATCCACTTTTCAGTCTAAATGAAAATTATGAGCTAATACCATGTCTTGCAACAGAATGTTCTAAAACAGGAGACAATACTTATGTTGTAAAACTAGATAATACCATAAAATGGACAAATGGTCTATCTCTTGATGCAGATGATGTAAAATTTACTATAGAAACAATAAAAAATGGAAATTCAGTATACAAATACAATGTAGAACACATATCAAATATAGAAATTATAGATAATGGAACAATAAAATTAACACTAGATGCAAACATTCCGTTTTTTGAATATTACTTAATATTCCCAATCCTATCTAGTACGCAATATAATGGAGAAGATTTTTATGCAAGTCAGCAAGTGCCAATAGGTACTGGTAGATATCAAATTTCAAATGTAAGCACAAATAGTATAACACTAACATATAATCAAAATTGGAAAAATCCAAAAAATGAAGATATCAAAATAGAAAATATAAGAATAAATATATATTCATCAATGGGAGAAGCCTATAATAGCTTCAAAATAGGAAATATAGATTTCTTAAACACTTCTAATCCAAACTTCCAAGAATACATAGGAACAATAGGCTTTAACAAAACAGAATATCTAGGAAGAGAATTTGACTTTTTAGCTTTAAACTGCCAAGATACAATTTTACAAGATTCAGCTGTAAGACAAGCTATTGGCTATGCTATAGATAAAGACCATATTGTAACATCAGTATTTAATAACCAAAAAGCGGTATCAGAGTATCCTTTAGACTATGGAAACTACCTATACCAAGCAAATGAGGCAAGTTCTGGATACAATCCAGATCAAGCAAGAAACATACTAGAAGAGAATGGATGGACTTATAGAAATAACAGATGGAGAAAAAATATAGATGGTAGAACTAGATATCTAGATTTAAAAATCTCTGTAAAAGAAAATGATTCTACAAGAGTCCAAGTAGCAGAATTAATAGAGGAACAATTAGAAAACATAGGAATATCTGTAACAGTTGATAAAATATCAGATAATGAATACTCAAATTATATACAAGAAAAAGACTATCAAATTTTATTAACAGGGGTATACACCTCATATACACCAGACTTAATGTACTATTTTTCTCAAGGAAATATATCAAATTATAGTAGTGATACAATGAATGAACTAATGCAAAATGCAAGTATATTAAGTGATGAGAACCAGTTAATAGAAGCATATCAGAAAATATATAGTCAATACAAAACAGACATGCCATTTATAGGACTATACAGAAATAAAAATATATCAATTTCAAGCCAATCAGTTGTAGGAACAATAACTCCAACAAACTATACAACATATACAGGATTAGAAACTTGGTATAGAAATAGTTAAAAAAATAAAACAAATGTTTGAAAAAAGGCTTGACAATTTTTAAAATTAGTATATAATGTAGTAAATTAAAACTACAAACAAATGTTTACAAAATATAGGAGGAAAAATAAATGAGTATAGAAAACAGCGAAAAGAAGAAAGCATTAGAATCTGCATTAGGACAGATAGAAAAACAATTTGGAAAAGGTTCTGTTATGAAATTAGGAGATTTCTCTGCAATGAATGTAGAGGCAATTCCAACAGGTGCATTAAGTTTAGATGTAGCATTAGGAATTGGTGGAATTCCAAAGGGAAGAATTGTAGAAATATTTGGACCAGAATCTTCAGGAAAAACAACACTTGCATTACATATGATTGCAGAATGTCAAAAAACAGGAGGAGAGGCAGCATTTATAGATGCAGAACATGCTTTAGACCCTGTATATGCAAAACATTTAGGAGTAGATATAGATAATTTAATAGTTTCTCAACCAGATACAGGCGAACAAGCTCTAGAAATAGCAGAGGCATTAGTTAGAAGCGGAGCTATAGACATAATAGTTGTAGACTCTGTAGCAGCATTAGTGCCAAAGGCAGAAATAGATGGAGATATGGGAGATTCACACGTAGGTTTACAGGCAAGACTTATGTCTCAAGCATTAAGAAAGTTAGCTGGTGTGCTTAATAAATCAAATACAGCAATAATATTTATAAACCAATTAAGAGAAAAAGTTGGAATTATGTTTGGAAATCCAGAAACAACACCAGGAGGAAGAGCATTAAAATTCTATGCATCAGTTAGATTAGATATAAGAAAAACAGAAAACTTAAAACAAGATGGAGAAGTTTTTGGAAATAGAGTAAGAGTAAAAGTTGTAAAAAATAAAGTTGCACCTCCTTTTAGAGAGGCAGAGTTTGACATTATATATGGAAAAGGAATTTCAAAATCTGGTAATATATTAGATTTAGGCGTAAACTTAGACATTGTAGAAAAGAGTGGCTCTTGGTTTAGTTACAATGGAGCAAGAATTGGGCAAGGAAGAGAAAATGCTAAAAAATATCTAGAAGAAAATCCAGAAGTAATGGCAGAAGTAGAAAAGAAGGTAAGAGATAAATTTAATGAAGCATTTGAAAAAAGCTTAAGTGATGATATGACAGTAGAAGACGACGAAGAAGAAAAAGAACCAATAGACGAAGAATAAAATATAGTAAAAGAACTAAATAAGAACATTAACTTATCTAGTTCTTTTTGTATTCTTTGGAAAGAGAAGGACATATATAAAATGAATAGAAATACTTGTAAAATTAAGCTTAAAATGATAGAATAAATAAGCATAAGTAGAATATATCTAAACCAGAGGTGAATAAAAAAGATGAAGATAGAAGATATAGCAAGTCAAATAGAATCTTTTATTTCCAAAGAAAATATTTATATTAAAGAACCAATGAGTAAGCATACAACAATTAAAATAGGAGGACCAGCAGATATATTCATAAAAATAAAAAAAACAGAAGAGATAATAGACCTCATAAAATTTACTAGAAAAGAAAATATACCATTACATATAATAGGAAATGGCAGTAATTTATTAGTAAAAGATGGAGGAATTAGAGGAATTGTGGCAAAAATGTGCACAGATAGTTACACATTTTTAGAGAACAATACAATCAAAGTAGAAGCTGGAATGCTAAATGCAAAACTTGCAAGAATTTTATTAGACAATTCTTTAGCTGGTTTTGAATTTGCTTCTCGGAATCCCAGGAACAATAGGCGGAGCAGTAAGAATGAATGCAGGAGCCTATGGCAGGCAAATGAGTGATATTGTAACTAAAACAGAATATATAGATTTAGAAGATAGCAAATTAGAAATAAAGCAAATAAATAATGAACAACATAATTTCTCATATAGGCATACAATATTTTTTGATAAAAATGTAGTAATACTAAATACAACATTACAATTACAAAAGGAAAATAAAGAAAAAATAGAAGAAACAATGAGAGAAAATAATAATAGTAGAAGAGAGAAACAACCAATAGATAAACCAAGTAGCGGAAGTACTTTTAAAAGAGGGAAGGATTTTATTACAGCACAACTAATAGATGAATGTGGATTAAAAGGACTTTCTATAGGAGGAGCACAAGTGTCTGAAAAACATGCAGGATTTATAATAAATGCAGGAAATGCAACAGCAGAAGATGTACTAAAATTAACAGATATAGTAAAAGAAAAAGTGTATCAAAAATTTAATAAACAAATTGAACTAGAAATAGAAATTTTAGGAGAATAAGAAAGGACATAGAAATGAAAGGTTTTTTTAAATGGTTTAAATCAAGTACTAAAATAAAAAGATGGATGTTACTAATGATTGTAGGAATAATTTTAGTATGCTATGGAATGGCAAAAGTTATAGTTACAAATGAGCTTACTTTTAGTGAACTTGCAAAAATAATTTTAACGTTTGTATTTGGTTTTACTTTTACAATTATAAGTATAATATGTATACAAAAAAGAACTTTAGAAATGCTTGTAGAGGAATCAGATACAAGGAATCTAGAAGATAAGGGAAAAATGAATTCCCTAATATTTAACAAAAAAGTATATAATCAAGGTCCTAAAGTAGTAGTAATTGGTGGAGGAGCTGGATTAAATACAGTATTAAGAGGACTAAAAAATTATACAGATAATATAACAGCAGTAGTTACACTTTCTGATTATGGAGCAACACAAGGAAAAACAGAAGAAGAAATGAACTTAGCTGCACTTGAAGATATTGAGCAAAGTATAATTGCATTATCTGCAAATGAAGATGAGATGAGTAAGCTAATCAACTTGAAGATGACAGATAACACATATAGAGGTAAAAAATTTGGTGACATATATTTAACAGCAATGAAAGAAGCAGTAGGAGACTTTACAACATCAGTAAAAGAAGTACAAAAAATATTAAATATGACAGGAAAAGTTCTTCCTGCGACTTATGACAGAATAAAGATATGTGCCGAATTAGAAGATGGAACAGTTGTAGAATGTAAAGACAACATTCCAGAAATAGTTAGTCAAAAACTAAGTAAAATAACAAGAGTCTATATTTCTCCAACAAATATAAGAGTAGCTCCAGGAGTTATAGATGCAATAAAAGAAGCAGACAGTATAGTTATAGGGCCAGGTAGCCTTTATACAAATGTTATTCCAAATCTATTAGTACCAGGAGTATCTAAGGCAATAAGAGAAGCTAAAGGATTTAAAGTATATGTAAGCAATATTATGACAGAAAATGGACAAACAGATAACTATACTCTATATGACCATATAAAAGCTATAATAGACCATGCAGGAAAAGGAATAATAGACTACTGTGTATATGATACTGGTGAAATAGTACCAGAATATATACGAAGTTATAATAAAGAAGGATCAGACTTAGTAGAGCAAGATATTTCAAAAGTTAAAGATGAAGGTATAAAACTAATACAAAGGAATCTTTCAACAATAGAAAATGGTAGAATAAGACATAATCCAGATGCAATAGCAACAAGTATAATACAACTTATATGTGATGAATTAAAATTCAGAGATATGCAAAATGATACACAATATATAATGCTAGACTCAAAAATTAAAGATACGAAGAAAAAATTAAAACAAGAAAATAAGAAAAATAAACCAGATAAAAAGAAGAGTAAAAAGAAAAGCAAACATTCAGGTAGCAAGTTCTTAGATAAATATAATGAAAGAATTACTTCAATAAGAGAAAGCGAAAATAAAAGAAACGAAAAAATGAAAAAATAGTAATAAGAGAAATTTATAGAAAAGGAAAACGAGAGATGAAATATAATGATTTGGATGAAAAGTTAAAAGATGAGATTAGAAGAGAATGGCTAATAACAAATGGGATAGGTGGATTTTGTAGCCAATCACAAGCCGGATGTAATATAAGAAAATATAATGGTTTATTAGTAGCACCACTTACTCCTCCAGCAAGAAGATTTTTAATATTATCAAAATTAGACGAAAGTTTGCAAATAGGAAGTAAACAATATAATTTATATACAAATATAACTAACAACTTAGAAACACATGAACATGAAATTTCTGATGGAATTAAATATTTGACTTGCTTTAAAAAAGAATATATACCAAAATTCACATATAAAGTAGAAGACATGCAAATAGAAAAAAATATATGTATGGAATATGGAAAAAATACAGTTGTGGTATATTATAAAATAAAAAATCATAATCAAAAAGCAACATTAACTCTAGCGCCAGTCGTTAACTTTAGAGATTTTCATTCAATAAATCAAAATGTTCAATACACTGCAAAACAATCAAATGTTGGAAATAAAGTAAGATTAATACTACAAAACAATTCCGAAACACCTATATACATGAACTGTGATAAAGGTATATATATGCCTCATGAAAATGATACATTTTATAATATGTATTATCCAATAGAAGAGGAAAGAGGTTTTTGTGCAGAAGAAAACCACTATGTGCCAGGAGTTTACAGTATAGACATAGAGCCAAATGAAGAAAAAGAAATAACATTTGTATGTTCTCTAGAAGCCAATATTGAAGAAATAGATGGAAAAAGAATAATGGCTCAAGAAACAGATAGGCAAAAAGCTTTAATATATGATACTGACATATTACAACAAATAAGTATAAATGACAAAAGAGTAGAAATATTAAAGGCGTTAATATTAGCTTCAGACAACTTCATTGCAAATAGACCATCATTTGCTTTGCATACAATTCTTGCAGGTTTCCCATGGTTTGTGGATTGGGGAAGAGACAGTCTAATCTCATTTGAAGGCTTATTACTATTAACAAAAAGATTTGATATAGCAAAAGAAGTATTATTAACAAATATTAGAGACGTAAAATATGGATTAGTTCCAAATGGATATTCAGGATATGATAACAGACCTCTTTACAATAGTGCTGATAGCTCACTTTTACTAATAGAGCAGATATATAAATATTTAAAATACACAAATGATTATGAATTTATAGAAACAAAAATGTATCCTACATTATTAAAAATAATGAATGCATATTCTACAAGAATAGATGTAGATGGAAACAACATATATTTAGATGAAGATAACTTAATATCAGCTGGAACAAAAGACACTCAAATAACTTGGATGGATGTAAAATTTGATAACAAAGCGGTTACTCCTAGAAATGGAAAAACTGTTGAATTAAATGCATTATGGTTTAATGCCTTAAAAATAATGGCAAGACTTTGTGAAAAATTCGAAGACAAAGATTTATGCAAAAAATATTTGCAAATGGCTAGAAAAACACAAAAATCCTTTAAAGAGAAATTCTATAATAAAGACAAAAAATGCTTATATGATGTCTTAGGTGATGATAAAATAAGACCAAATCAACTATTTGCATTAAGTATATCTCATCCAGTAATAGAAGACTCAGAAATTGCAGAGCAAATATTAGATGTTGTAAATAAAAAATTACTAAACAAATATGGACTAAAAACATTAGCTTCTGGAGAAGAAGGCTATGTAGAAATTTATGAAGGTTCTCCATATAAAAGAGATACAAGTTATCATCAAGGAATAACTTGGCCATGGCTATTAGGATTATATTATGATGCATTAAAGAACACCATAAAAATGGAAAAAGATGTAGACAAAAAACAAAAACTGGAAAACAGATTAGATAAATTAATAGAAAACACAAGAAAAACATTTGAAACAGAAATGTTTACAAGATCAAGTATAGGAACAATTAGTGAGATATATGACTCAGCAGAGCCTTATAAATGCAGAGGAGCTTTTGCCCAGGCTTGGAGCGTATCTGAAGTTTTAAAAATAATCTTAAATAAACAATAATGGAGGAAAAAGTGGATATAAATACTATAGAAAGTAATCTTAAAGCAGGAAAAACAAGCAATTTATACCTTTTATATGGTGAAGAAAGATATCTATTAGAAAATGTTTTAAAAAGAATAAAAAAACTTTTTGGCGAAATGATAAATGGTATAAATTATATACAAATTGATAAAGACAATATATCAGAAATTATATCAGATATAGAAACACCTGCATTTGGATATCCACAAAAACTAATAATAGCAAAAGACACAGGATTGTTTCAAAAGGCAAAAAAAGGAACAAAAGCTAGCAGTGTAGAAAAAAAAGATAATAAATTTGAGAATGTATTAGCAGATTATATAAATGAAAATATAGGTTTAATAGATGATTCAGTAGTTTTAGTATTTGTAGAAAATGATGTAGATAAAAATAATCTTTATAAAGCAATAGATAAAAATGGTTGGGTATGTAATTTTGAAAAACAAAAAGAAATAGAACTTGTAAAAAGACTAAAATCAATATGTAATGCTTATAAAGTTAATGTAGATAGTGCTACTTTAAATTATTTTATAGAAAATTGTGGAACATCTCTTCAAGATTTAATAAATGAAATTAGAAAACAAATAGAATATGTTGGACAAAACGGAACAATTACAAAACAATCAATAGATGTGCTTGCAACAAAACAATTTGAAAGTATAATATTCGATTTAACAGATAATTTGGGAAGAAAAAACATACAATCCGCACTTCAAGTTTTAAAAAATTTATTAAATGCAAAAGAGCCAATACAAAAAATATTTATAACTTTATATAATCATTTTAAAAAATTATATATAACTAAAATAGCAATTAAAGATAAAATAAATATAGCAGGAAGTTTAAATCTAAAACCAAATCAAACATTCTTAGTAAACAAATATACAATGCAATCAAAATATTTTAAAGAAGAAGAATTAAGAGCAATATTGCAAGAATTTATAGACTTAGACTATAAAGTAAAAAATGGAATGATAGATATAAACATTGGTTTAGAATCAATTCTATGTAGATATTGTTCATAAATAAAAGAATAAAAAATAATCCTTTTACACAAACTAACAAAAAAGTGTAGGAGGATTTTTTTATGTTTAATTTTAGAACTGATATGGCAATTGAAAGAAATGACATTTACAAAAAGCAGAATAATATAGAAAATCAAATAGATGGAATAGAGACAGAGGAAGAAGAAAAAGATCAAATAAAAATATCAAGAGTAAAAATACTAAACGAACAAGGAGAAAAAGCACTAGCAAAACCCAAAGGAGACTATGTAACACTAGATGTAAAAAATATAAAAACAGTAGATGAAGAAGGAATAGAGAAAATAGCAGAAGTACTTGGTGATGAATTAAGAGAAATTATAAAAAAACATATATCAGACACAGAAGATATACTAGTAGTTGGACTTGGAAACTTATATGTTACTCCAGATGCATTAGGTCCAAAAGTTGTTCCAGAAATACAAGTTACAAGGCACATATTACAATATATGCCTAGTGCAATGCCAGAAGACACCAGACCAGTATCTGCAATATCACCTGGAGTACTTGGAATAACTGGAATAGAGACCATGGAAATATTAAAAGGAATAGTAGACAATATAAAACCTAAAATGCTAATAGTAATAGATGCTCTAGCATCAAGAAGCATAGAAAGAATAAGTAGCAGTATACAAATTGCAGACACAGGAATAGTTCCAGGTGCAGGAGTAGGTAACACAAGAAAAGAAATAAGCATAAAAACACTAGGAATACCAGTAATAGCTCTAGGAATACCAACAGTTGTAGATTTAGCATCAATTACAAATGATTGTATAGACTTATTTATAGAAAGCCTACAACAAAAAGCAATGTCAAACGATTATCTAAACAAACTAAGAGAAAAAGACAATTACGAAGAAATAAAAGAAGCACTAATACCAAAAGACTACAACATGATAGTAACACCAAAAGAAATAGATAAACTAATAGAAAACATGAGTAAAATAGTATCAAAAGGCATAAACATGTCATTATAATTCGCCCATTTTGTACGATCCTTTTTGGGCAAAAATTCAATGTTTAATAAATAAGAAGTTTGTATATTTATTCAAATTTTCTTGTGGCTTGTTGTCGCTACGCTTCAAAGCTACGCGCCACAGCGAAAATTATTCTAAATATACAAACTTTTTTTTAATATTTAAATAATTTTGCCCAAAAAGGAACGTCCAAAATGAGCAAAAAATTGTCTAAAAAAGTCTTCTTTATAAAAAGCTAATATGTTATAATGAAAATGTAATTATTTTTTATAAAGGAGATTTATTTATGGACATTAATACTATACAAAAATTAGATAGAAATTCAGTAATTGGACAGTTAAACCTTCTTCCAGTTGCTGAGCTTAAAATAGTTAATTTTTATTTAAGAAATGGTTTAGTAGAAATTTATAGACAAAATGACAAAGAAAAAGAAGATAAAGTTTTTAGATTTAAAGCAGTAAAAACATGTATGCCACAGGAATACAATTACATGGATAGGGTTATGAATTGCAATCAAAGGGTTGATATGGAAGAGGCAAGAACAATGGCAACCAAAAAAATTGGACAAAGATTTGAACTTTGTAAAGAATGTCCTCTAAAACAATGTATAAAACAAACTGTAGCTGAAATTACATTTGAAACAATGAAATTAGAAGATGCAGACCATATAAGATATGATATTGTTGGATACATTAATAATATAATACATAAAAAAGAAAAAACATATGAAAAGAAAGCAGATAAAAGTTTATTTACAGGAGTTGGAACTTATACACTATTATTTGTAAAAATGATATTAGAAAATAACCTTGTTGAACTAGAAAATTATAACGAAGAAACAAAAGTGGCAAAATTTAAATATGTAAATTTAACTAAAAGAGAGAATGTTAAGTTCTACATAGAAAAATTATTTCATTATTACAATGGAGATAGTTGTAACGAACTTGAAATAAATGTAGATGAATTTAAATTTATACCAGACGAATATTTAGGTGACTATCAATATTTTTATGAACTTGCAGCTTATTATACATATAAGCAAGAAATAGAAAATATTGATATAATGAAAGGATTACAAGAATATCTACAAGAAAAAAATAAAGAAGTAATAGTAAATAGATCAAAATACTTTATAGGAGTATATAATCGTAAAGTAAAAGAACTTCCATGTAATGAGAAAACAAAAGATAAGATTAGAGAAATATTTAATTATGTGCTAAATTATTATTCAGATTCAAGTACACCATATATTCCAATAAATATTGCAATGTATACAGAAGATAAAGAACTAGTTGAAAGAATAGCTCAAATAATTGGTACATTTATGTGGTTCTTTTTATACTTAAACAAAGATATGAGAACATATACACAATCAATGAACGACTTATTACTAAATAAAAATTTAATAAGAGACCTATATCTTGTACAAAAAGATGATAAATTATACAATAAATTTGGAATGTTAACAATAGAAAATTTTGAAAACATAATGTTTGCAAACCAAATGGATAAAAACATGATATTAAACATGTTAATAGATAAAATAGAGACAAACAATTCAAGAGTATGCACAGTTATATATGGAAATAAAGAAACAATAAAATCAATTTTAGCACCATATCCAAAACTAAATACATCATTATTTAACGTAGAATTAGACATTGATGAGCTAAGTATTGAAGAAGTTCATAAAATGATAGTAGACAAATTAGAACTTAAAGAACCTGTTTCTGAAGAGATAAAAGAAAAGTTATTTAACTATATAAAGCAAACCTATGGAAGTAGTGAACTTAAAAACACTGAATATGTAAAAGTATTATATAATAAAATTATATTAAAAGAACTAGATACATTTAAAATGGCTGAGACACAAAAATTAGATATAGAAGATATTCCAAATGCTTACAATACAAGAGATTTACCAGAAATTTTAGCAGATTTAAATAGCTTAGTTGGACTAGACAAAATTAAAGAGCAAATAAATAACTTAATAAGCTTACTTAAATTTAATAAAAATGCAAATATAGATATAAGTAAATTTAATCTACATATGGTATTTACAGGTAATCCAGGAACAGGAAAAACAACTGTCGCAAGACTATTAAGTGATATATTATTTAATTTAGGCTATGTAAGAAAAAATAAACTAGTAGAAGTTTCAGCAAAAGACTTAATAGGAGAATACATAGGACAAACATCAGGAAAAACATATAATGTCTTAAAATCAGCATTTGGAGGAGTACTATTTATAGATGAAGCATATTCAATAATATCAACAGATAGTAAAGCAACATTTGCAAGTGATTGTATATCTACAATACTAAAAGTTATGGAAGACCAAAGAGACAACATAATAGTAATATTTGCAGGCTACAAAAACGAAATGGAAAACTTTATAAAATTCAATCCTGGATTACAATCAAGAATAGGGTATAAAATAGAATTTGATGACTATTCAAATGAAGAATTAATGCAAATATTTAAAAATCTACTAGAAACAAACAAATTTAGCATAACAAAAGAAGCGGAGGAAAAAGTAAAAAGCATAATAGAAAAATCAAGCAGAATAGAAAACTTTGGAAATGGAAGATATATAAACAAAATGTACCAAGACATATTAATACTACATGCCAACAACATGGGAGATGAAAAAGACAAAGAAAAACTAATGCTAATAACAGAGCAAGACATAGACGAAGACAAACTAATAGCAAAAGAAAAAAGCTCAAGAAAAATAGGTTTCTAGTTGGGTGCTTTTGGGGACACTTCTCAAAAACATCTTTTGGGTGTTTTCGGGGACACTTCTCAAAAACATCTTTTGGATGTATTTGGGGACACTTCTCAAAAATGTTTTGATTTCATCTGTTTTTATAAGATTTAAGTGAAAGTTCGCCCAAAAGGGATATCCCTAATGGGCGAAAAGTTTATTTTAAATATTTAGGAATATTATTTAATTCTATTTTTGTACTATTCAAATATTCTAATATTCCAGCATTAGTAGTAAACTTAAATTTTAATACAGAGCTACAAAGCTCTTGTGCATGTGCATTAAATTTTTTATTAATTTCATTAATGCCATACTTACCATCACCAATAATTGGGTAGCCAATATGAGATAAATGAGCTCTAATTTGATGAGTTCTACCAGTATGAAGAATAATTTCAAGTACAGAGGTATTGTTAGATTTATTACTAGAACGAACAAAATATTCAGTTACAATCTTTTGATAACCTTTTTTAGGAGAGTCACTTATATA
This sequence comes from uncultured Clostridia bacterium, assembly GCA_944388645.1. GTDB lineage: Bacteria > Bacillota > Clostridia > TANB77 > CAG-508 > CAG-245. The sequence goes on along the minus strand of CALXJO010000002.1, from coordinate 8,731 downwards.
AACAAGTGACTTTTTGCTATCTTTAAAAAGATAAGCCTCTAATACTTTATGTTTTTCTTTAGGAATGCCATATACTCTACAAAGATAATGTTTTTCAATTTCATGAGTTTTAAATTTACTAAATAAAATATCTAAAGCTTCTTTGTTTTTAGCAAATAAAGTAAGACCAGAAGTGTTTCTATCTAGTCTATGACAAGGCATAACATCATAACCATACATATTACAAAGCTTTGTAGTTAAAGAATTTTCACCTGTTACTTCAATACCAGTAGGTTTATTTACAACTACAATTTTATCATCTTCATAAGCAATTTCAAGATTAGTTACAGAATTTCCTAAAAGTAAATCATCAGTAATATAAATAGCTATAACATCACCTGTATGTACAGTTTTATTCTCATTTATTCGCACATTATTAATTCTAATATCCTTTTTACGAAGAGCCTTATATAAAGTACTCATCTTCAAATTAGGATATTCTTTTAATAGTACAGTATTTAATTTCTTTCCATCATTTTTATTATTAATAACTAAAGTTTTCATGCCAAAATTATACAAGATAACATTAAAAAAAGCAATGTTTTTTGTTGTTGAAGCTGTTTTTGGAAGGCGTCCCAAAAAACACCACAAACAGGTTTAGTCTACCATCATCATATCATACATTCTTTCATAATCCTTTGTATCATCATAAGCCATATAAACTGTAGAAGCATTTTTTCTTAAAAACTCAATTATTTCATATACATCAATCCAAATTTGATTTGTGCCATCTTTCTGAACTTCATTAAAAATAAGCTGAATTCCAAAATGTAAATGAGGAATATTTATATTATTAACATTCTCTTTGCTACTGTAACCAGTCATTCCTAAATAACCAATAACATCGCCTGCCTGAACAATATCACCTTCTTTTAAATCTTTTGCATAAGGGTGATCTTTTCTTAAGTGAGCATAGTAATAATACCTTTTGCCATCAAAACTTCTAATACCGATTCTCCAACCACCATACTGATTCCAACCAAGAGCCTCAACATACCCTGATTCTACAGCAATAATAGGAGTACCAATACTTCCCATTAGGTCATTTCCAAGATGAACACGTCTATAACCATATGACCTAGAAGTTCCAAAATCTTTATAATGATTAAAACTATAATTCTTAGCAATAGGTAGAAAAGCTTTTAGCCCATATTTTTTAGTATAAACTTTATTACCATTTTCATCCGTAGTTTGAATTTCATATTCACCAATATACTCATGAAAAATAGCATCATAGCTCTGGAAAAAATAATTATATAATTTCATACCAGAACTAAGATCTTCAATAGATTTTCCTTCATTAAGTGAAGCAACCAAGTTATCTAAATCACTCTGTTTAAATAAGCTTAAATCACCTCCATACTTACATCCTAAATAAGCCATAAGCTCAATCCAATTATATTTAATAGGTGAGTTTTCGTCATTATGTGAAGAAATATCTAAATTAGCAAGGGTATTAAGAACAGAAGCAGTCCCTTTAAAATCCACCCACTTTATGTATGAATCCTCATCTTTCTCAGAATCTTCAGCAATCTCCTCAGTAGAAATATTAGAAATCTGATTCATAAACTCTTCACCATTAAAATCAGAGTTAAAAATATTTTCTAAAGTATTCTCATCTTCTTTAAAACTAAATCTATTAACAACAGTAAAAACAACAATTAACACAGCAAGCAAAATAATAAAAAGGAAAAGAAAAAATCTTTTAATAAAACCAATGTTAACAGACTTAATAAACAAAAAACTCACCTCAATAATTAAATATATTAAAAAAATATAAAGATATGCCTGTTTTTGGGGACACCTTCCAAAAACAGCTTGATTTAATTAAAAAAATGTAGTATAATTCATATAATAAATGGGGGAAAATTTGCAAATTCGCAAGTTTTCCTCTAATTTTTTTATATAAGGAGGGATTGATATTCCAAGAGTAGCAAGAAAAGATTTAAAAGCTCCATTTATACATGTAATGGTACAAGGAGTAAATAAAGAGTATATTTTTAATAAAAATGAGTACATAGAAAAGTATTTAAATATTATTAAAGAGAATAAAGCTAATTATAATTTTACAATAATGGCATATTGCATAATGAATAATCATGCTCATTTTTTAGTATACACTGAAAATATTGAGGATTTTGGTAAGTTTATGCATAAAGTTAATTTATTATATGCACAAATGTATAATAAAAAAGAAAATAGATGCGGAGTTCTATTTAGAAATCGATACAAGACAGAGCCTATATATGAAAGAAAACATCTTTTAAATTGTATAAAATATATTCATAACAATCCTGTAAAAGCTAAAATTGTTTCAAGATGTGATGAATATAAATATTCATCATATACAGACTATATAAACAATAAAGGTGTGGCTAAAAGCAAAATTGTGAAAGAGATTTTTGGCTCAAAATGCAATTTCTTAGTGATGTTTAATCAAGTAGTAAATATGAGATTTATGGACATAGATACTGAAAGTATAGAAGAAAGGAATGAATATATAATAAGTGGCATAAGAAAATTTGAAAAAGACTATGAAAAAGCAACATTTGAAATTTTATCTAGTAGAAATTTACTAAAAAAATTAATATACTATTTAAATAATGAGCTTAAGTTAAAGTATGTAGAAATACGAGATTTTTTGGAAATTCCCAGGGGCGTAATGGATGATTTAAAACAAAACAATAAAACCCTGTTTTAGGAACGTGTCCCCAAAAACAGGATGTCAAAAAACACCCTTAAACAGTTGATTTTAAGAATATTTTGATATAAAATATAAACAAAGATAACCCTGTTTTAGGAACGTGTCCCCAAAAACAGGCAGAAAGGATTTAGTATGTTTGAGAATATTAAAGTTATTAAAAGAGATGGAAAAAGGGTTGAGTTTGATGGTGCAAAGATTGCGATTGCTATAAAGAAGGGCTTTGACAGTGTAATTGATGAAGAGAATCCAAAATATACTGAAGAAGATATAAATAAAATATATAATTTAGTAATTGAAGAAATTGCAAGTCTTAATGTACAAAAAATTAAAATAGAAGAAATTCAAGATTTAATAGAGAAACATCTAAGACAAGAAGGTTATATAGATGTTTATTACTCTTTTTCTGAATATAGAGAGAGAAGGGCGCAATCTAGAAAATTGTTTTTTGATGAGAAAAAACAACATAAGTTTTTGAAGGCTTTAGAAGATTTAACTTTGAAAACTGAAAAACCAGAAAAAAACATAATAAGTCCTTTAGATAAAATGGTTGACTATGGAAGTACTATTTCAAAAGAGTTTGCAAAAGCTTATATGGTAAAGAAGAAGATAGCAGAGGCTCAAGAAACAGGAGAAATACATATACATGATTTAAACTTTATGCCAGTAGGAACTACAACTTCATCACAAATAAATCTTACAAAATTATATGATGAAGGATTTAATACAAAAAACCTACACATTAGAGAGCCTAAAGATATAATGTCATATACAGCCTTAGCTGTACTTGCAATAACATTAAATCAGAAAGAACAACATGGTTGCCAGTCAATTCCTGCATTTGATTATTATATGGCACCAGGAGTTGTAATAACATTTAAGAAACAGCTAAAGCAAACAATTGATGATATATTAATATATACAGATTTTGATAAATTTGCTGCAACAAATGGAATAGATAGAGAAATAGAAAAAATAGAAACAATAGACCTAGATATATCAATATTTGATAAATATTCAAGAGATTCAAAACAAGTACAAAGAATTTTTAGAGTATCTTATGACATAGCTCTTAAAAAAACAGAGAAAATAGTATCACAAGCAATGGAAGCATTTATACATGACACAAATGTTATAGACTCAAATGGAAAAGAAAAAATATACCCTACAATAAACTTAGGAACAGATACTTCTGCAGAAGGAAGAATGGTAATAAGCAAAATTTTAGATGCAATTGACTTTGGAATAGATACAAAAAAAGAAATACTTTCTCCTTTAGTTATATTTAAAGTTAAAGAAGGAATAAATTTAAATGAGAATGATAAAAACTACGATTTATATAAAAGAGCTATAGACATAGCTAGTAGAAGAGGGTATCCTGCATTTTCAATTTTAGATGCAACATTTAATAAAAAATACTTTAAGCCAAACAACCCAGACAGTGAAGTTGCATATAATTCTACTAATATGAGAGTAATGGAGAATATACTAGATAAAGATAAACAAATTGCCTCTCAAAGAGGAAATATATCATATACAACAATAAATTTAGCTAGAATTGGAATACGTAATACAGACAAAGAAGAAAAATTAGATAAATTCTATGAAGAATTAGAAGAAGAATTAAACCTTGTAAAAGAACAATTATTAGATAGATTTGAGACACAAGGCAACAAAAGAGTTTTTGAATTTCCATTTTTTGCAAAACAAGGAATTTGGCTAGATTCAGAAAGAGCAAAAGATGAAGATAAAGTACGTAAAATAATAAAACAAGGAAATTTAAACATAGGATTTATGGGGCTAGAAGAATGTTTAATTGCTCTAACAGGTAAGACAAGAACTCAAAGTAAAGAAACGCAAAAATTAGGACTTGAAATAGTTAAATTTATGAAAGAAAAAGTAGAAGGGTTTAGCAAAAAATATAACTTAAACTTTGCACTTATGGGAACAGATGATGATGGATTAGGAGCTAAATTTATGGCAACAGATAAAGCAATTTATGGTACAATTCCTAACATAACAGATAAAACAAAATATACAAACTCTTTTGAATTACCAGAAAGCGACAAAGTAAAAATGGAAACAAAAATAAAAATAGAAGGACCATACCATGAACTAACTAATGGAGGACATTTACTAAAAATAAATCAAGATAATATAAACTCAGAAAAACTAGATAAAATAATTAAAACAGCAAAACAAAATAATATAGGATTTATAAAATTATAGAATATCTGGTCATATTTATTGTAGAAAATGCTTAGTTATGATATGCTTAGAAAAACAAGTGTAAGGGGAAAATAAAATGAAAAAGGAAAAATATGAAATTTATGAGACAAAAGATTACCAAAATATAAGGGAGGTAATAGATGAGCCAGTCTCGAAATACCCTGAAAATATAGCATTTAGAATTAAAGAAAAAAATGATGGCAAAAATGTAACATATAAGGACATAAAATATAAAGAGTTTCAAGAGCAAATTAATGCTTTAGGAACAGCTCTAATAAACATGGGACTAAAAGACAAAAGAATTGCGATTATAAGTAAAAACAGATATGAATGGGTTTTATCTTATTTGGCAGTATTAAATGGAACAGGTATTGCAGTTCCACTAGATAAAGGACTTCCAGAACAAGAAATAGAATCTTCACTTCAAAGAAGTTATGCTGACTGTATTATTTTTGCAGAAGAGTATATAGATATAATGAAAAGAATGCAAAAAACAACAAAAGTAAAAACATTTATATGTATGGACAAAATAGAAACAAAAGAAGAAAATTTCTACAATCTAGAGGAGTTATTAGAAAAAGGTAGAAGACTACTAAAAGAAGGAAATAGAGAATTTTTAGATGCACCAATAGACAATGAAAAAATGAGCATAATACTATTCACTTCAGGAACTACATCACAATCTAAAGCAGTAATGTTATCACACAAAAATATTGCTTCAAACATAACAGCAATGAACAAAGTAGAAAAATTTTTAAGTACAGATGTAAACATGGCATTTTTGCCATTCCATCATACTTTTGGAAGCACAGGAATATTAATATTCTTAAACCATGGATGCATGAATGTATTCTGTGACGGAATTAGATATATACAAAGTAATTTGAAAGAATATAAAGTATCTATGTTTGTATGTGTACCATTATTAATTGAAGCAATGTATAAAAAAATAGAAAAAGAAATTCAAAAACAAGGAAAAGAAAAACTGATAAAAGTTGCCACACCATTTACAAATTTCTTAGCAAAGATTGGAATAGATGTTAGAAGAAAAGTATTTAAAGAAATTATAGATAATCTAGGAGGAAGCTTAAGAGCAATTATAAGTGGTGCATCTGCATTAGATAAAAAAGTTGCCAAAGCATTTAACGACTTTGGAATACTTACAATACAAGGATATGGTTTAACAGAAACATCACCAGTACTTTCAGCAGAAAATGAAAATTGTATAAGATATGGTTCTATAGGCTTTCCTATGCCAAATGTACAAATAAAAATAGATAATCCAAATGAACAAGGAATAGGAGAATTAGTTGCAAAAGGACCAAATGTAATGCTTGGGTATTACGAAAATGAAGAAGCTACAAAAAAAGTACTAAAAGATGGTTGGTTTTACACAGGAGATTTAGGAAGAATAGATAAAGATGGTTATATATTTATAACAGGCAGAAAGAAAAACGTAATAGTATTAAAAAATGGAAAAAATGTATATCCAGAAGAACTAGAAGAATTAATAAATAAATTACCATATGTAGAAGAGAGCATGGTATTTGGTTATCCAAAGGATGACGATTTAGTAGTTAGCGTAAAAATAGTGTATAATAAAGAATATGTTGAAGAAAACTATAAAGACATATCTAAAGAAGAACTAAAAGAAAAAATCTGGAACGACATAAAACTAATAAATAGTGAACTTACAAATTATAAACACATAAAAAAATTAATAATTACAGATGAGCCGATGATAAAAACATCAACAGCAAAAATAAAAAGATTTGAAGAAATAGATAAAATAATAAAAAATGGAGAAGAATAAATAATATAGAAAAAGAGGGGCAGTTTATAAAGTGAAGTATATTCACAAAATTTAAGCTGTCCTAAAATTTTAGGAGGTATAATATTGAAAAGAACAAAACTTGCAGATAGAACTCTTCCTACATATACAAAGGGAGAAGAAATATTTAATATGGTTTCACACATCGTGGGTGGAGCCTTTGGAATAGTTGCAACTGTTTTATGTGTTGTATTTTCAGCAATACATGGAAATGTGTATGGAGTTGTATCTGGAGCAATATATGGAACAACCATGATTTTACTATATACAATGTCTAGCATATATCATGGGCTTAAACCAAATCTAAAAGCTAAAAAAGTATTCCAAGTTATAGACCATTGCAGTATATTTTTATTAATTGCAGGGTCATATACACCTTTTGCATTATGCACATTTAGAGAATATAGTCCTGCACTTGGATGGACTATATTTGGAGTAATATGGGCATTTGCAATACTTGGAATAGTATTAAATTCAATAGATTTAAAAAAATATAAAGTGTTTTCAATGATATGCTATTTAGTAATGGGGTGGTGTGTTATAATAAAAGCCCCATTACTACCAAAATTATTAGGAATTCCAGGCACAGTCTTACTTGTACTTGGAGGAATAGCATATACTGTGGGTGCAATATTTTATGGCTTTGGAAAAAAACATAAATATATACACTCTGTATTCCATTTATTCATACTATTAGGAAGCATATTACAGTTCTTCACAATTCTTTTATATGTAATGTAAAAAATTCATATAAATTCAATAAAATTTATATATTTTTTCAAATTTTATCGGTTCCTTGCTGTCGCTTACGCTCCAAAATGCTACGCGAAACCTCAAAATTTTCAAAATATATAAATTTTAATCTCTGTTATATATAAATATTGAAAGATTAAATTATTAGTGTTATATTGCATGTAATATTAAAATTAGAAAGGGAGATTAAATATGGAACAAAAGAAATTAGAAGAATTAAATGGATTTAAAGATTTAAGAATTGTAGATAATTTCTACCAAACTTCAAGCTTCTTTCCAATGCCAACAACAGAAATTGGAACATTAAGCGAAAATGGACAAACAAATTTAGGCTCATACTCTTTATGCTTTCCATATTACATTGCTGGAAAAGACTATTATGCAATGTTACTTTGTTGCAGAAATAGTTCAAATACTGCTAAAAATATATTAAGAACAGGAAAATGCACAATTAATTTTATAGAAGATAAAAGAAAATACTTTAAAGAAGCAGTAAGATTAGGATATCCAGGAGAAACTACAGAAGAGAAAATGAAGGATTGCATATTTACACTAGTAGATGGAAAAAGATCATTAGAAAATCCAAAAGAACAATTTCCAAAAATTGTACAAGAAGCATTCCAAGTATTTGAATGCACTTGGGTAAGAGAACTAGATGGAGCAGAAAATGATACAGTACAAGATGAGTATAAACCACCATATCATCAATTTAATGGAATAACTAGTGAACATGGAGCACACTTTATTTTAAAAATAGACCACATATTAATAAAACCAAAATATTATAATTCAATAATAAATGGAGTAAGTGCAAAAGGCTTCCCACAAGTGCCAGTAGATTATGGTTATAGAGACAACAAAAATTTCTGGTATACAAGATTTAGAAGACCAATTGCAGAGCCAATTCCAGCAAGTAAAGGAATAAGTTTAGACACTGTAAAATATGCTGCATCAAGACTAGATCCAGAAGTTAAATTTACAGATGAAGCTTGTGCAAAACTTGTAAAAGTTCCAAGAGTATTCCTAAATACAGTACTTAAAGGATGTGTTGCTTGGGCAAAAGAAAATAATGTAAAATTAATCACAGAAAAAGAAATGGAAATTATTCAAGATAAAAGAAATAAAGAAAAGAAATAAAAAATGGCAAGCAATTTAATTTTAAAAATTGCTTGCTTTCA
>CALXJO010000001.1 GCA_944388645.1 uncultured Clostridia bacterium | reverse complement strand
CTTGGCTAGGAAATTATACAAAATTTGCAAATTTAGAAAAATATAGGGAATAAAATGTTAGAGAATAAAATATTAGAAACAATAAAAAAATATAATTTAATAACTTCCGGAGATACTATATTAGTAGCAGTGTCTGGAGGTCCAGATTCTATGTGCTTATTAGATAATTTGTTAAAATTAAAAGATGTTTTAGAAGTTAAAGAAATAGTAGTTGCTCATCTAAACCATATGATAAGGCAAGAAGCAAAAGAAGAAACAGAATATGTTGAAGAGTATTGTAATAAAAATAATATAAGATGTTTTGTAAAATATGAAGATATAATTAAAGAAGCAAAAGAACAAAAAATTGGTACAGAAGAAGCGGGAAGAAAAGCAAGATATGATTTTTTTGAACAAATTGCAAGCAAAACAAATGCAAACAAAATTGCAATAGCTCATAATAAAAATGATAATGTAGAAACAGTTTTTATGCATATGTTAAGAGGTAGCGGTATATCTGGTCTTACAGGAATAAAACCTTATAGAGAAGGAAAATATATAAGACCATTAATAAAATGCAGTAGAGATGAAATAGAGGAATATTGCACAAAAGAAAAATTAAATCCTAAATATGATAAAACAAATAATGATAACACATATACTAGAAATAGAATAAGGAATGAATTAATTCCATACATTAAAAAAGAATTTAATCCTAATATTATAGAAACAATAGATAGACTATCAGAGTTAATATTAGATGAAGAAAATTACATGCAAGAAATAACAGTAGAAAATTACAATTTGATTTTAGAAAATGAAAATAAAGATGAAATAGTTTTTAATCTAAAAAAATTTAATTTATTAAAAGATATAATAAAATCAAGAATAATATTATATACTGTAAAAAGACTATTTGGAACTTCAAAAGGAATAGAAAAAATACATATTGATGATATTATAAAATTATGTGGAAATAATATAGGTAATAAGTATACAATGCCAAATAAAAATTTAAAAGTTTTAGTACAAAATAAGAAGATATATTTTTATAAATACTTGAAATAATGTAATAGTTATGATATATTGCAAGATATTAAAATGCACATTAAGAGGAGGAAATTTTGTGAAAAACAGTATAAAAACATTAGCAGTTTGGCTAATAATAGGAATAATATTAATAGTTGCAGTTACTACAATACTGGATAATTCAAATACAAAATTTGCATATTCAGAATTAATAGAAGCAATAAATGCAGGGCAAGTAGAAAGTATTGAATTATCAGCAGATGGGTATTCTGCAAATGTAAAATTAAAAAATGATAATACTACAAAAAATGTAAATATACCAAGTGTAGATAATTTAATGGATAATCTGCAAGAGGAAATGCAATCAGGAACTATAGAAGTATCAGAAGAATCTGAATCAGTATGGGCTATTTTCCTAACATTTTTAACACCAATAGGAATTGTAATAATATTCTTCATTTTCTTGTTCTTTATAATGAGTGGATCAAATAATCAAGGTGGAAATAAAACAATGACTTTTGGAAAAAGTAAAGCAAGAGTCGTAAATCCAACAGATAAAAATAAAGTAATGTTTGATGATGTTGCAGGTGTTGATGAAGAAAAAGAAGAACTAGAAGAAATTGTAGAATTCTTAAAAAATCCAACTAAATTTACTGAAATGGGAGCACATATTCCAAAAGGAGTTTTATTAGTAGGTCAACCAGGAACTGGTAAAACATTACTTGCAAAAGCTGTTGCAGGAGAGGCTGGAGTACCATTCTTTATTATAAGTGGTTCAGACTTCGTTGAAATGTTTGTTGGTGTTGGTGCATCACGTGTAAGAGATTTATTTGATGAAGCAAAAAGAAAAGCCCCATGTATAGTATTTATAGATGAAATTGATGCTGTAGGACGTCAAAGAGGTGCAGGCTTAGGTGGAGGACATGATGAAAGAGAGCAAACATTAAACCAATTATTAGTTGAAATGGATGGATTTGCAGCAAACGAAGGAGTTATAGTATTAGCAGCAACTAACAGACCAGATGTATTAGATAAAGCACTATTAAGACCAGGAAGATTTGATAGACAAATAGTAGTATCTCTTCCAGATGTAAGAGCAAGAGAGCAAATATTAGAAGTTCATAGTAGACAAAAGAAACTTTCTGATGATGTAGATTTAAGAATAATTGCAAAAAATACAGCAGGATTCTCTGGTGCAGATTTAGAGAATGTTTTAAATGAGGCAGCATTACTTGCAGCAAGAAGAAACTTAAAAGAAATTGGTGAAAGAGAAATAGAAGATGCAATGGTAAAAGTTACAATGGGTCCTGAAAAGAGAACAAGAGTAAGAAGCGACAAGGAGAAAAAATTAGTTGCATACCATGAAGCAGGTCACGCAGTAGTAAGTAGATTTTTACCAACACAAGATTCTGTTCATGAAATATCTATAGTACCAAGAGGTATGGCTGGAGGTTATACAATGTATCAACCAACAGAAGATAAATCATTTATGTCTAGAACAGAAATGATAGAACAAATTATTTCACTATTAGGTGGTAGAGCTTCTGAAGACTTAATGCTTGATGATATATCAACAGGAGCAAGCAATGATATAGAAAGAGCTACAAAGATTGCAAAAGCTATGGTTACTAAATATGGTATGAGTAAGAGAATAGGAACAATAACTCTAGGTTCTGACCAAGATGAAGTATTCTTAGGTAGAGACTTTGCACAAGAAAAAACATATTCAGAAGAAACAGCTGGAGTAATAGATGAAGAAATGAAAAACATTATAGATGCATGTTATAAAAAAGCAATTGAAATATTAAAAGCAAATGAGCAAAAACTACATGCAGTAGCTGGAGTTCTATTAGAAAAAGAAAAAATAACAGGAGAAGAGTTTGAAGCAATTTTCAATGAATAAAATGAACAAAAGGAAGGAAGAAATTCGCTATGCACGCAATTGCAGTTATTCTTATATTAGCTTTAATAATAATAGCGTTAATTGCATTTGCAATAATGCAGATAAAAATGGCAGGAATTGAAGTAAAAGACTTTTGGTCTTTTATAAAGGCAAATGAAGATTTAGACAAATTATATGTATTTTCAAAAAAATACAATAAAATGTCGCCACAAGAAAAAGTAATATTCTTACAAGAAACAGAAAAAATGTCTGACGCATTTGAAAAAATACCATCAATTATATGGGAAGAAGAATATTCAAAATATAGAGATGTAATGGACATCTATAGAAATATAAGATTAGACAGATGGAAAGAAGCATCAAAAAAGGGAAGCAAGTAAAATTGCTTCTTTTTTTCGCCCAATAGGGACGCCCTTTTTTGGGCGAAAATTTTTTGTACATTGTAATACTATTTTGCATATTATAAAAGGGGAAGTGATATTTTGAAAGTAATCTATTTAGATCACTCAGCTACCACTTATGTAAAAAGAGAAGTTTTAAATGCGATGATACCATATTTTAATATAGAATATGGTAATCCTTCATCTATGTATTCGATTGGAAGAAGTGCAAAACGAGCTTTAGAACATGCAAGAGCACAAGTTTCAAGAGCTTTAAATGCACAGCAATCTGAAATTATATTTACATCATGTGGAAGTGAAAGTGATAATTTAGCAATAAAAGGATTTGCATATGCAAATAAGAATAAAGGAAATCATATAATAACATCTAAAATTGAACACCCAGCAGTGCTTAACACGTGTAAAAGATTAGAAGAAAAAGGTTATAGAGTAACATATCTTAATTGTGATGAAAATGGATTTATAGATGTAAATCAGCTCAAAAAAGAGATTAATAAAGATACAATATTAATAAGTATAATGATGGCAAATAATGAGATTGGCACAATTCAAGATGTTAAACAAATAGGGCGTATAGCTCATGATAATGGAATAGTATTTCACACAGATGCAGTACAAGGTGTTGGAAATGTAAAAATAGATGTAAATGAAATGAATATAGATATGTTGTCTTTGTCTGCACATAAGTTTTATGGTCCAAAAGGAATAGGAGCTTTATATGTAAGAGATGGAATTAATATAGAGAGAATCCAAGATGGTGGTCATCAAGAAATGAATAGAAGAGCGGGAACAGAAAATGTTGCAGAAATAGTTGGGCTCGGAAAAGCTATAGAACTGGCAAGTTTTAATATAGAGGAATACAATAAGCATTTATTAGACTTAAGACAATATTTTATTAGTGAGATTAAAGGAAAAGTAAAAGATATTAAAATAAATGGAAGTTTAGAAAAAAGACTCTCGGGAAATATAAATATTTCTTTTAAAGGTAAAGAATCTTCTGAAATATTATTAGGCTTAGATAAAAGAGGAATATGTGCATCTGGTGGTTCTGCTTGTTCTTCTGGAATGAATAGTCCATCACATGTTTTACTAGCAATAGGGTTAAATAAAGAATATATAAATGGGACAATAAGAATTACTTTAGGAGAAGAAAATACAAAACAAGATATAGATTATTTAATAAAAAGTTTGGAGGAAATTTTATCATAAGAATATAGAAAACAGAATTAAGATTTTCTAATAAGCAGGGCTCCTAAGAAAATCTTAATTCTGCATAACTATCTTCTAAGAAAACTCATCCATTTCATGGCTGATTTTTCTAAGAATATAGAAAACGTGACCGGCCCGCATTTCGCGGGCCGGTGTGGAGGTCAGTTAGGTGTCTTGCAGTTCACTGACGATGTTGACAATGGCGCTGTCGAGATTTTCCCTCTCGTTCAACGCACTCTCGATGGAGCAGGAAAAGCAGAAGTACTGCTCTTCGCCCTTGATAGACTTGAAAGCCTCAAAAACGTATGAGTCGTGCCAGTACTTGCGTACAGTTTTAGAGATTTCTTCCTTTACAGGAAGAAAATCCTGAGAGAGTTTCCCGATGCTAGTCTGATGTTCGTCTTGTGAAAGCAATTTGCCTACAACGATTGTTGCGCAGTTTACGGGATGATACCCGTTTATCACTTTCCGCTTGACTTTTACTGTTGTTTCCATCACGTACCTCCTTGTATTTACTGGAACCATTCCAGCTTAACTTATATTATACCACACCATAAGACATAATTCAACAAAAAGTGGTCCCCCACAGACATTGCGCCTGTGGGGAACTGGAGGTCATGGCTTGTTAGTGTCCTTGCTTTACAGAGACTCTAAAGCCTCGACAAAGGTGGAGATGATGTAGTCTGTGGCATCCAGCGTACGGCAGTGTGCTATCACCACATTCCAGAGGTCTCCATCCATGAGCGGACAGGAGAACTCAAAATCCACCTCTTTGGTTGCCTTAAGGGTGTTAAAATCGAGGTTGGAGAATATCTTGTAGAATCTCCGCCTGATTGTTTTCTCCTTTTCAGCGAACCGGTCAGCAGGAAACCTAAGTTCCACGATGGCAACATCGGTTTCTTGCATGAATGCATTTTCTGGCGTTTGAGATGCACACCAGATTTCTGCCTTTTTGTCATTAGGCATCGTCTTGCTCAAAATCAAGCCTTCGGTCATAAAGTACCTCCTTTTTATGCAAGCTGAGACCATCCCAGCTTAAATTACATTATATCACAATATAGATAAAAAAGCAAAAAATATTGATTTTTAGCCTAATTTATAGTATTATATTATATATTTAAAAGAATAGAGGAAAGAGGAAAATGAAGTATAAATATAAACCACAAGGAGTATGCTCAACAGAAATAATAGTTGAAATAGAAAATGGAATAATAAAAAACTTACAAGTACAAAATGGATGCAATGGAAATTTAAAAGGAATATCAAGTTTAGTTAAAGGAATGACTGTAGAAGAAGTTATAAAAAGACTAAAAGGAATAGAGTGCGGAAGAAAAGGTACATCATGTCCTGACCAAATAGCTACAGCATTAGAAAAAATAGAAAGAGGAGAAGTAGAAGTTATAAATGAACAATAAAGAAAATAAAAAATTAACAAAAGATAAAGAAGCTAATTTTGTTGCAATAGATGTTGAAACTACTGGACTTTCTCCAGTATATAATGAATTAATAGAAATAAGTGCAATAAAATATGAAAAAGCAAAAAAGAAAGATATATTCTCTACTTTAATAAAACCAAAAAAGGAAATATCAGATACTATCACAAACATAACAGGAATAACTAATGAAATGGTAAAAAACGCACCAAATATTGAGCAAGTAATGCCAAAACTTATAGACTTTATTGGAGATTACCCAATTGTGGCACATAATGCAAACTTTGACTATAGTTTTTTACAAAATAATTCTCAAAAAAGTTTTTCTAAAAATAAAGTAATAGACACAGTAGCCATCAGCAGAAAAATGTTACCAAGCCTACCAAACCATAAATTAAACACTGTATCAAAGTATATTGGAATAGAAGAAGATGGTTTTCATAGAGCCGAATTTGATTGTGAGTGCTGTGCCAAAATTTATATTAAATATTTAGAAAGCAATTAGAGGCATAAAATGAATATTATTATAAAAGAATTGGAGAATTTAGATAAATTCTCTGAATATATAACAGAAATAAAAAATAAAATAAGCCCGATAGTATTATCAGGCTTATCTTCTGTTGGAAAGATTCAGTTAATAGAAGCAAGCAAACAATATACAGGAAAAAATTTATGCATAATAACATATAATGAGTTGCAAGCAAGAAATATAGTTAAAGACCTAAAATACTTTAGCAATAATGTTGTATATTTCCCTAAAAGAGAGATTGCTTCTTATGACTATGTGGCAGAAAGTAAAGACCTACCTTATGAAAGAATAGAGACTTTAAATAAAATATTTGAGCAGGAAAAGAATAAAAGAAGTAATTTAATAGTTGTAACAACAATAGAAGCATTAATGCAAAAAATGATTTCTAGAGAAGAAATATATAAAACAACATTAGAATTTGAAGTAGGCAAGACTTTTGAACAAGAAAATCTAAAACAAGCTTTAATACACCTAGGTTATGAAAGAGCAGACATAGTAGAGGGAAAAGGACAATTTAGCATAAGAGGTGGAATAATAGATATAGGAACCTCTAATAACCAAGGAATTAGAATTGAATTTTGGGGTGATGAAGTAGATTCTATAAGAAGCTTTAGTATAACATCGCAAAGGTCAAACAAAATGCTAGATAAAGCAGTTATATATCCATCTCATGAATTAATTGTAACAAAGGACATACAAGAAGTTTGCAAACAAATAGAAAAAAGGCTAGAAAAAGAAACAAATGATGAGATAAGAGAAAATATTAGTCAAGATTTAGAGTTAATAAAATCTGGAGACTATATTAGTAAAATAGATAAATATTTTAACTGTTTTTATGATACACAAAATACATTATTGGATTACCTAAATGATAAATACTTATTATTTATAGATAGTATTGATAAAATAAATGCAAGACAGGAAAATATATTAAAAGATAATACACAATTGATGGACACACTATTAGATAAAAATAGAGTTATTCCAGATAGCATAAAAAACATAGCAAAATTTGATATAGAAGAGATAGAAAACAAGCAATTAATATATTTATATGAAACAGATTTACTTACAAGTAGCGAAAAAAGTAAATTCTCGAGCCATGTTTATAATTTTAAATATAGAGATATCCATTTCTTTAAAAGTGAAATAAAAATTTTAACAGATGAAGTAAAAAAAGCTCAGGAGCAAAAGAAGAAAATAATAATACTTGCAGGAAATGAAACAGGTTCTAAAAAAATAGAAGAACTTTTATCTCAAGAAGAAATTACATATAAATATTTTGAAAAACTAGATGACCAAGAAACTCTAATTTATAAAAATCCAATAGAGCAAGAATTAAATGCCGGACATGTAATTATATCAAACGGAACTTTATCATCTGGTTTTGAGAACTATGACTTAAATTTAACTGTTATAACAAGTGAAGACTTTATTGGAAGCGAAACTAGAAAAAGAAGACATTCAGATGCCTTTAAACAAGGTGAGAAGGTTGTATTTGCTGATTTACATGCAGGAGATTATGTAGTACATAAAACCCAAGGAATTGGAATCTATATCGGCGTAAATACAATAAAGGCAGCAGATGGAATTACAAAAGATTATATTAAAATAAAATATAAAAATGATGACTCTTTATATGTTCCAACAGACATGTTAGACAATATAAGAAAATATATTGGTGGAGGAGAAGGAGAGCCAAAATTAAACAGGCTTGGAAGCAAAGAGTGGGAAAATACTAAAGCAAGAGTAAAGTCTAATTTAAGAGAAGTTGCAAGAGACTTAATAGAATTATATGCAAAAAGACAAAAAGCAAAAGGATTTATGTTCTCGAAAGATACTCCTTGGCAAAAAGAATTTGAAGATAGCTTTCCTTATCAAGAAACAGAAGACCAATTAAGATGTATTGCAGAAGTGAAAAAAGATATGGAAACAGATAAGCCAATGGATAGACTTTTGTGTGGTGATGTTGGTTATGGTAAAACGGAAGTTGCAATAAGAGCGGCATTTAAAGCTGTAATGGATCAAAAACAAGTAGCGTATTTAGTTCCAACAACAATACTTGCAAACCAGCAATATGAAGAATTTAAATCTAGAATGGAAGATTTTGCAATAAGAGTAGAACTATTAAATAGATTTAGAACTAAAAAAGAACAAGAAACAATAATAAAAAAGCTAAAACTTGGTGAAATTGATGTAATAGTTGGAACACACAGAATATTAAGTAAAGATGTTGAATTTAAAGATTTAGGATTACTTATAATAGACGAAGAGCATAGATTTGGGGTTAAAGACAAAGAAAAAATAAAGAAGTTAAAAGAAAATATAGATGTTTTAACAATGACTGCAACTCCAATTCCAAGAACGTTACATATGTCTATTGTTGGAATAAGAGATATGTCTGTAATATATGAACCACCACAAAACAGAAAACCTGTTCAGACATATGTTCTAGAATATGATTCAGAGGTTATAAAAGAAGCAATTACAAAAGAACTTGAAAGAAATGGTCAAGTATTTTATCTATTTAATAATGTTAGTGGAATAATACGAAAAGCAGATGAAATTTCTAAATTAGTTCCAGAAGCAAAAGTTGAATTTGCACATGGTAAAATGACAGGTGGAGAAATTGAAAGTATAATGCAAGACTTTATAGACCATAAAATAGATGTTCTTGTATGTACTACAATATTAGAGTCTGGTATAGATATTCCAAATGCAAACACAATAATTGTAGAAAACGCAGATAGGCTAGGCCTTGCACAATTGTATCAAATAAGAGGAAGAGTTGGTAGAAGTGAAAGACAAGGTTATGCTTATATTACATATAGAAGAGAAAAATTATTATCTGAAATTGCAGATAAAAGATTAAAAGCAATAAAAGAATTTACTGAATTTGGTTCTGGATTTAAAATTGCAATGAGAGACCTAGAAATAAGAGGAGCTGGAAGCCTTCTTGGTGAGATACAATCAGGTCATATGGAACAAGTTGGTTATGATACTTATTGTAAGTTATTAGATGAAGTTGTAAAAGAAATGCAAGGAACAGAAGTAAAAGAAGAAAAAGAAATTCAAATAGATATAAACTTATCTAGCTACATTCCAGATACATATATAGAAGACCAAGCACAAAAAATTGAGATTTACCAAGATATAGCTCTATGTAGAAATGACGAAGATATAGAAGATGTAATAGATGAAATTATAGATAGATATGGAAGTATGCCGAAAGAAGTTGAAAATCTTATTGAAATTGCAAGAATAAAAATTTTAGCAAGAGAAGCTAGTGTTATTAAAGTAACACAAAAAGAGAAATCTATAATGGTTAATTTGGATAAAGATGATATAAAAATAGATGAAGAAAAGATTAAAGTGTTACTTGAAAAATATGGAACTAAACTTAGATTTTCTGCAGGTGTTGAACCATATATAACATTAAAAATAAATGAAAAAGATGAAGAAAAAATTATTTCACAAATTAAGGAATTATTACAAGTTATTTCATAATTAAGATAATAGAAAATTTATATATTTTTCAAATTCTTTTCGTCGCCTTGGGTCGCAGCTTACGCTGCTCCAAAACTTACGCGGCTCCTCATCATTTTCAAAATATATAAATTTTCTCAATTAAAGTTTGTAATAAATTCATTATTATAATTAATGAATAAAAACTTTATATATTTTTGCAAATTTTATCACTTCTGGGAAGATGAAAAATTCTGCAAAAATATATAAAGTTTCTCAAGACAATTAGAATTTGTTGTAAATTGTAATAAATATTTTTCTTAAATTTGTGAAGAATATTAATAATAAAGTTTTGGAGGAAGTTAATGCAAGTTATTACGAGTAAAGATAATGAGATAATTAAGGGCTTAAAAAAGCTAAAAGAGAAGAAATATAGAGATGAAGAAGGCTTATATATAATTGAGGGAATAAAGATAATTGAAGAAGCAATTGCAGAACGTGCAAAGATAAATAAGATAGTTATTTGTGAAGAGTGTGTAGAAGCGGAAGAAATAAGCCAAAAGTTACTATATGAGATTGCAAAATATAACTGTATATATGTAAGTAAGAAAGTTTTTAGCACTTTAACAGATGTAGTAGCTCCACAAGGAATTTTAGCTGTAATAGAAAAGCCAGGAAGAGATAGTAATATAGATTATAACCAAGATTTAATACTTGCATTAGATGGGATACAAGATCCAGGAAATTTAGGAACTATTTTAAGAACAGCAGATAGCGTAAACTTAAACCAAATAATTATTACAAAAAACACAGCAGACCCATATAATCCAAAGGTTGTAAGATCTACAATGGGAGCAATATTTAGAGTAAAAATAATTGAAACAGACAATTTAGTTCAAACATTAAAAGAAATAAAGAAGAATAAATTTAAAGTAGTAGTAACATCTCTAGATACAGAAGACAGCATATATAATATAGATTATAAGAAAAAAGTAATAGTAATTGGAAACGAAGCCAATGGGGTATCAAAAGAAGTACAGGAATTAGCTGATAATAAAGTAAAAATACCAATGCTAGGAAGAACAGAGAGCTTAAATGCTTCTGTTGCAACAGGTATAGTGTTATATGAATATGTAAGACAAAAAATAAATTTTGATAAAAATGAAAAGAAATAAAAAGTGGAATTTTGTCAAATTTTGTAATATGAATATAGGGTCAAACTTGTATCTTGATTTGAAAAAAAGAAAAAAATGTGGTATAATAAATAGTATCCTTGAAAAAGGAAGTACAAAAAAGGAGGTACACGCCAATGCCGAGTACTGCAAAGGAAGCCGAAAAGCAAGGGTGGACTGCAGTCGGTATTCCAACCGATGAACAGGAAGCCCATAGTCTTGCAGGTTTCCTTAAGGAGAGACTGCCCGTTCGTACAACGGTGGTTCCTTCGGCCACTGAGGGCCTGTTTTCGGTCTGGTGCAAAAGCGGACTTGTCTAAAGACAAGAAAGCCTAGCCTAGACTACCCCCCTGCAGCTGGTGCCATTAATTGGGCACCAGCTGTTCTTTTTAGCCGGCACCATGAATTTGGTGCCGGCTATTTCTTTATCTAAAAAATTAAATTAAAAATCACAGTTATTTGGTGTTCTTGGGTAAGGAATAACATCTCTAATATTTTCCATACCTGTAATGTACATAAGAAGTCTTTCAAAACCAAGACCAAAACCTGAATGTATATTAGAACCATATTTACGTAGCTCTAAATACCAATATAATTGCTCTGTATCAATTCCCATATCTTTCATACGAGCTACTAATTTATCATAATCTTCCTCTCTTTGAGAACCACCCATAATTTCTCCAGCACCTGGAACCTCTAGGTCAACAGCTGCAACTGTTTTTCCATCTGGATTAACTTTCATATAGTAAGATTTAATATCTTTTGGCCAATTCTTTACAAAAACAGGGCCATTATAATATTCTGTAATATATTTTTCATGTTCTTTTGCTAAATCTTCACCATATTCTGGAGTAAATTCCCATTTTCTATCAGCCTTCTTTAATAAATCGATTGCTTCTTTATGGTCAATTCTAACAAAGTCTGAATTGATTAATCTGTTTAATTTATCAATTAATCCTTTTTCAACAAACTGATCACAAAAAGCTATTTCTTCAGGGCATTTTTCTAATACAGTTTTTACTATATATTTTAAGAAATCTTCTTCAATATCCATCAATTGCTCTAAATCACAAAATGAAATTTCTGGTTCAATCATCCAAAATTCGTTTGCATGTGTTTTGGTATTTGAATTTTCTGAACGAAGAGTTGGTCCAAATGTATAAATTTTACCAAAAGCTGCAGCAAAAGTCTCCCCATGTAGTTGTCCAGAACCTGTTATAAAAGCTTTCTTTCCAAAAATATCTTCTGAAAAATCTGTTTTACCATCTTTTGTAGGTAATGGTTTATCTAAATCTAATGTAGTTAATTTAAACATTTCTGCTGAACCTTCACAATCAGCACAAGTAATAATAGGTGTATTTACATACACATAGCCATTATTTTGAAAATATTCATGAATTGCAAAAGCTGCAACACTTCTAATTCTAAACACAGCACTAAATGTATTAGTTCTTGGACGTAAATGTGCAACAGTTCTTAAAAATTCAAAAGAATGTCTTTTCTTTTGAAGAGGATAGCTAGAGTCAGATAAATTAAAAACTTCTACTGAACTTGCATGCATTTCAAAAGGTTGTTTTGCATTTTCTGTTTTAACAATTTTACCTTGAACTATAATTGTAGAACTAATAGATAATTTACAGATTTCTTCAAAATTAGAAAGAGTATCATTAAATACAATTTGTAAATTCTTAAAAAAAGATCCATCATTCACTTCAATAAAACCAAATGTTTTTGAATCTCTTAAAGTTCTAACCCATCCAGAAACTTCTACATCTTTATCAATATAATCAGATGTTTTACGATATAAATCTTTAATTGTTATTTTTTCCATAACTAACATCTCCCATCTATTCAAATTAGAATAAATTATACATTGATAATAGGAAAAAATCAAGGAATATTAGTGCGAAATATTGAAAAAATAGGAAATTTACGGTAGAATGTTATTTATATTAGAGATTGGAGAATTTTATAAATGAAGAGGAATAAAAAGGTTTATATTATATTAGCGATTTTTATAATATTTATTACAGCTGTGTCTGTTAGAAGAGTAATGCAAAATGATATATTTTTTACAATTGCCACAGGAAGAGAAATGCTAGCAAATGGCTATGATAATATGGATCATTTAACATGGCATGAAGGGCTTACATTTTATAAGCTAAGATGGGCTTTTGATATGATAATGACTCTTTTATATAATAGCACTGGTTTTACTGGAATTTACATATTTGTAATGATTATAGCTGTTATTACAATGCTTTCATTATTTTATATTTTAATAAAACAAAAAAATAATGTAGTATTAGCATTTATTGCTACAGTATGTTCTTCACTTATAATGGCAGGGATTGGAACATTTACAGCAAGAGCACAAATAATCTCGTATTTATGTTTATTACTAGAAGTATTTTTTATAGAAAGATTACTAACGACTAATAAAAAGAGATATTATATATATTTATTTTTAATATCTGTGTTTATAGTAAACTTCCATGCATCAGTATGGCCAGTTACTATAATATTAGTTATGCCATTTTTAGCAGAGGCAATATTAAATAAAATAATAAAAAAGAAAAAAGATATAAAGCTTGTAATTGAAGATTTAAAAATAAAACCACTTGTAATTACATTAATTTTACTTTTAATAGGAAGCTTTTTATCACCAATTGGAACATATACACACATATATATGTTTAAAGTAATGGGGAGCATATCTTCTGAGTTTATATTAGAACTTCAACCAACAAATTTATTAACATCTGTTGGAATGTGCAGTATGTTAGTTGTATATGTAATTATAGCTTTAGCAACAAAAGCTAAGATAAAAGTAAGAGACTTATTATTATTTTTCGGATTGTTCATAATGGCGATACTTGCAGTAAGAAATCAATCATTTTTCTTTATAATAGGAATGATACCATTAACTAGACTTGTAAATAATTTTTTTGAGACTTATGATAATGAAAAATTACTTGAAAAACTTGAAAGCAAACTAAATAAAAACTCTGTAATTACTTTACTTGGAATATTTATTTTAATATTTATGCTTCCTAATATAGTACAAAGAACCAAAGAAGAATATGTTGATAAAACAGCTTATCCAGTTGATGCAACAGAATATATTTTAAACAATTTAGATTATCAAAACATGAGGATATATGATCACTTTAATTTTGGAAGTTATTTAGAATTTAAAGGAATAAAAACATTTATAGACTCAAGATGTGAGGTATATTGTAGAGAATTTAATAATGTAGATATATTGGAAGATTGGTATAATGTTGTAAATGGTGAGATGCATTATGATGATTTATTTGATAAGTATGATATAGATTATGCAATAGTATATAATACAGAAAGAATTAATACATATCTAAACAAAGACGAAAATTATAATAAATTATATGAAGATGATTATTTTTCAATATATGAGCGCAAATAATATGGACTTTTGAGGCAAAAAGGTATAAAATATATAAGCATATGAGTTAGAAAGGAATGAAAATTAAAAAATGGCAAATGAATATAGAAATCATAACTGTGGGGAATTAAATATTAATAATGTAGGACAAGAAGTAAGACTTGCTGGTTGGATTCAAAGAATTAGAAATCTTGGGGGAATGACTTTTATAGATTTAAGAGATCAATATGGAATTACACAAATTACAATTTCTGATGAAAGCCTAAAAGAGCAAATGTCACAAATTTACACAGAATGTGTTATATCTGTGGACGGAAAAGTGATAGAACGTTCAAATAAAAACAACAAAATACCAACTGGAGAAATAGAAGTAGAGGCTAAAAGCATAACAATACTTGGAAAATGTGAACCAACACTTCCATTTGAAATAAATTCCGAGAAAATAGATATTTCATCTGTAAGAGAAGATTTAAGATTAGAATATAGATATTTAGACTTACGTAATAATAAAATACACAATAATATATTACTTCGTTCTCAAATAATGAAAAGCATAAGAGATAAAATGGATGAGATGAAATTTGCTGAAATTCAAACTCCAATACTTGCAAATTCTTCACCAGAGGGTGCAAGAGACTTTTTAGTACCAAGTAGATTACACCCAGGCGAGTTTTATGCTCTTCCACAAGCACCACAACAATTTAAACAATTATTAATGATCTCTGGTTTTGATAAATATTATCAAATTGCTCCTTGTTTTAGAGATGAAGATCCAAGAGCAGATAGAGCACCAGGCGAGTTCTATCAAGTAGATTTTGAAATGGCTTTTGCAACCCAAGAAGATGTATTAAAAACTATAGAAGAACTAATAACTACAGTATTTACAAAACATACAACTTGGCAAGTAGATAAAGGACCATTTAAGAGAATTACATATAAAGAAGCAATGGAAAAATACGGTATAGATAAACCAGACTTAAGAAATCCACTAATAATACAAGATGCTACAGAACTATTTAAAGAAAGTGAATTTAATGCATTTAAAGGAAAAACAATTAAAGCTATAGTTGTTCCAAATGGAGCATTACAAGGAAGAAAATTCTTTGATAGCATGACTGAATTTGCAGTAGAAGAACAAGGTGCTAAAGGTCTAGCTTGGACAAAAATTGATGAAAATAATACTCCTCAAGGCGGAATTGCAAAATTCATAACAGAAGATATACTAAAAGGTTTAGAAGAAAAGCTTGGAGTTAAAGAAAATGACAGTATATTCTTTATAGCAGACAAATTAGAAACAGCTCAAAAAATTGCGGGACAGGTTAGAATTGAACTTGGAAAAAGATTAGACTTAATAGAGAAAAATGTATATAGATTCTGCTTTATAGTAGATTTTCCAATGTATGAATATAATGAAGATGAACAAAAAATAGATTTTAATCATAACCCATTTTCAATGCCACAAGGAGGAATGGAAGCTTTACAAAACAGCAATCCATTAGATATAGTTGCATATCAATTCGATTTAGTAGGTAATGGTTATGAAATGGCATCAGGTGCTGTTAGAAATCATGATTCAGACTTAATGGTAAAAGCTTTTGAGATAGCAGGATATGAAGAAAAAACAGTAGAAGAAAAATTTGGAGCATTGTATAAGGCATTTAAATATGGAACTCCACCACATGCAGGTGCTGCTTTAGGATTAGATAGAATGATAATGCTAATAGAAGATACACAAAATATTAGAGATGTAATAGCATTTCCAAAAAATAAAAAAGCAAGAGATGTTATGATAAATACACCAAGTAGAGTAGAAGACTATCAATTAAAAGATGTTCATATAAAAATTGATGAAAAATAAATTAAAAGGGCAGGTGGTTATATGAAAAATGAAGAAACACTTGCACTAATATTAGAAGAAATAAATAAAAAATTAGATGTAATAATAAACGAACAAAAAGATATAAAAGAAAAAATAGAAAAAAATCATATTATTGCAATGAAACGAATAAATAAATTACAAGAATATAATGAAATAGACGAGATGAGAGTGCAACTCCTAAATGAACATATAAACAAAATTGCAAAAGTAGTTTTAGAAATAGAAAAAAGACTATATTGATAAATGACTATCAATATAGTCTATTATTTTAGTCTAAACACTAGATTTTTATATATACTTGTGCTAAACTATAAATTATATTGGTCAATTCTTAAAATAATATTAAAAAGAGGTAAAAATGATAAAATTTTATATAGCTTTATATACAGCAAAAATAGTAAGAACAATGTTAAAAATTTTGGGTAGAAAAGCAACATTCTTTCCAGGAAGAGTTGCAATAACAATTTGTAAAGACTTTTTGGGAAAAATAGATAAACCAAAACAAATAATAGGTGTTACAGGTACAAATGGAAAAACAACAGTATGTAATCTAATTATAGATGCATTAAATAAAAATAATTATAAAGTGCTAGATAATAGATTAGGGTCTAATATTGATGCTGGAATTGCGGCAGCTTTTATATCTGGAGTAAATATTAGAAATAAAACCAAATATGAAATTGCAGTATTAGAAATAGATGAAAGAAGCTCACCAAAAGTATTTCCATATGTTAAACCAACATATCTAGTTTGTACTAATTTATTTAGAGATTCCATAAGAAGAAATGCGCATCCTGAATTTATATTAAACATAATAAACAAAAACTTGCCAGTAGAAACCAAATTAATTTTAAATGCAGATGATTTAATTTCTAGTTCATTAGGAACTACAAATGAAAAAACATATTTTGCAATAGATAAATTAGATACAGATAAAACAGAATCTGACAATATAATAAATGATGTAAGAATATGTCCTAAATGTCATGCTAAGTTAAAATACAATTATGTAAGATATCACCATATAGGAAATGCATATTGTCCAAATTGTGGATTTAAATCACCAAAACCAGATTATGCAGTAACAAAAATAGACTTTGAAAAAAATAAAATTGCCGTAAAAAGAAATGGTAATGAAAAGTTCGCCCAAAAAGGGGCGTCCCTAATGGGCGAAAAAGAATATAAATTAATATCTAATAGTATTTTTAATATTTATAATGAGGCCGCTGTAATTGCGCTACTTTGCGAACTCGGAATGGAAGAAGAAAACATACAAAAAGTTTTTGATGAGGAAAATATTGTAGGAAGTAGATATAAGGAAGAAAAAGTTAATGGAATAAAAATAGTAAGCCATATGGCAAAAGGACAAAATCCAATTGCTTGTTCATGTGTGTTTGATTATATAAGAAGTGAAAAAGGAAAAAAAGAAATAATTTTATTGTTATTTGATTTATTTGATGCAAAGGAATCTTCAGAAAATATAACTTGGCTATATGATTGTGATTTTGAATTTTTAAATTCAAATGATATAGATAAGATTATAATTGGAGGTCCTAGGGCACAGGACTTTTATTTAAGACTACTTATAGCAGGTGTTCCAAAAGAAAAATTAGTATTTACAGAAGAACCAAAAGAAACAGCAAATTATTTATCATTAGATAAAGAAAAAGATATATACATATTATTTGAACTATATGATGAACAAATAGCAAATGATGTTAGAGCAGAAGTTAAAAACAGAATTCAAAATAGTACTAAGGATAAAACAGAAGAACAACAAATAAGTGGAGGTGCAAACTAATGCTGAAAATTGAAGTATTATTTCCAGAAATATGTAATTTGTTTGGAAATATGTATAACATAAAATATTTAGAAAAATCAGTTCAAGACATAGAAATTATATATACATCATTAACAGACACTCCTAAATTTGTAGATGAAAAAGTTGACATGATATATATGGCTCCAATGACAGAAAACTCACAAGAACTTGTTATAGAAAAACTTAAGCCATATACAGATAAAATAAAAGAATTAATAGAACAAAATCAGTTATTTCTTGTTATAGGAAATGCTTTAGAAATATTTGGAAAGTATATAGAAAATGAAGATGGAAGCAGAATAGAAGGACTAGGAATAACAAATTTATATGCTAAAAGAGATATGATGCATAGATATAATTCACTATTTTTAGGAAAAATAGAAGATATAAAAATTGTAGGATTTAAATCACAGTTTGCTATGTCTTATGGAGATAATAGTAGTAATTATTTATTTGATGCGCTGAAAGGTCCAGGAATAAATGAAGAGTCAAAATTTGAAGGTGTTCGTATAAATAACTTTATGGGCACATATGTACTTGGACCAATTTTAGTACTAAACCCAGATTTTACTAAATATTTCTTAAAATTAATGGGAATAAAAGATATAAATCTAGCTTATGAAGAAGAAGCAGTAAGTTGCTATAAAATACGTCTAAAAGAATTTGAAAATCCAGAAACAAATTATGATTAGTGGTTTATAGGCAAATCCTTATAAAAACCTAAATAAATTTAAGGAAGTAATTAACATGGAAGAAAAACAAGTTTTTGAAAAATATGAATCTGAAGTAAGATCTTATTGTAGAGTTTTTGATGAGGTATTAGATTATGCAAAAGGCTCAATTATAAAAGACATTAATGGAAAAGAATACATAGACTTTTTCTGTGGAGCTGGAGCTGTTAACTATGGACATAATAATGATTATATAAAGGAAAAAATAATAAAATATCTACAAGATGATAAAATAATGCATGCTCTAGACATGTACACACAAGCAAAACATGATTTTATAGAATATTTTGAAAAAGAAATTTTAATTCCAAGAGGACTTAACTACAAAATACAATTTCCTGGACCAACAGGTACAAATGCAGTTGAAGCTGCTTTAAAACTTGCAAGAAAAGTAAAAAAGAGAAATAATATTTGGTGCTTAATGGGATGTTTTCATGGTATGACATTAGGTTCGCTTGCATTAACAAGTGATAAAGAAAGTAGACAAGGTGCAGGTGTAAATTTAGAAAATGTAACACATATCCCTGCTCCATATATGTTTAAAGAGTTAGATACAATAAAATATATGCAAACATTATTAGATGATGATCATTCAGGAGTAGAAAAACCTGCAGCTTTAATTATAGAAACTGTTCAAGCAGAAGGTGGAATTTGGGTATTTGAAAAACAATGGTTAAAAGATGTACGTAAATTCTGCACAGATAATGATATATTATTAATAGTAGATGATATACAAGTAGGATGTGCAAGAAGCGGAACTTTCTTCTCTTTTGAAAGAGCAGGAATAGTTCCAGACATGGTAGCTCTTTCAAAATCAATAGGTGGGTATGGAATGCCTTTTGCCTTAACACTAATAAAACCAGAATTAGACATATGGACACCTGGAGAGCATAATGGAACATTTAGAGGAAATCAACTAGCAATAGTTGCTGCAAAAGCCGGTCTAGAATTTATGAAAAAAAATAACATTGAAAAAGAAGTTCAAAGAAAAGAAAAAATAGTAAAAGAATTTTTAGAAAATCAAATAAAGCCTCTAAACCAAAACTTTGAAATAAGAGGAATTGGCTTAATCTGGGGAGTAGAAACCCATGATGGAAACTTAGCAAAGAAAATATCAATGGAATGTTTTAAAAATGGTTTAATAGTAGAAAGAGCTGGAAGAAATAATTCAGTTGTAAAACTAATGCCTGCATTAACAATAGATGATGAAACACTTATTAAAGGTTTAAACATATTAAAAGAAACAATCGCCCAATAGTCGCCCTAAAAAGAGCGTCCCGTTACAATTCACAGTCATTTTAAATATTCGTATAAAGGGAACTTATATATTTTTTCGAATTTTATCGCTTCTTGCTGGAGCTTTCGCTCCAAATTGCTGCGCGAAGACGAAAAATTCTACAAAAATATATAAGTTCCCTAAACACAATATAATTTGGCTGTGAATTGTAACGGTGTTCCTAATGGGCGAAATTCTTTTTATATATGAACTATTGAAAAAATAGTTGTAATATGATATAAATATAGCGTAAATATCAAAAAGTAAAACCCAGGGGAAGGGAAGAAATAAGAGTAACAATGAAAAATATAAAAGACTATGACCTAGAAGATTTAAAACAGGAACTTATAGAGTTAGGAGAAAAAGCTTTTAGAGCAGAACAAATCTTTAAGTGGTTATATGTAGATAAAGTAAAAAGCTTTGATGAGATGACAAATTTATCTTTAGAATTAAGAGAAAAACTAAAAGCAAATTATAATATATGTAATTTTAAAATATTAAAAAAATTAGAATCATCAGATGGAACAAAAAAATATTTATTTGATATATTAGACGGAAATGCAATAGAATCTGTATTAATGCAATATCATTATGGAAAATCTATATGTGTTTCATCACAAGTCGGATGTAAAATGGGATGTAAATTCTGTGCTTCTACAGGAATACCATTTATAAGAAATTTGAGCTCGGGGGAAATTGTTGAACAAATATTAGCAGTAGAGCAAGATATTGGTGAAAAAATATCTAATGTAGTTTTTATGGGAATAGGAGAACCATTAGATAATTATAATAATGTAATAAAAGCAATAAGGATATTGAATAATCAAAAAGGACTAAATATAGGAGCAAGACATATAAGTGTTTCAACAAGTGGAATAGTTCCAAGAATATATGATTTAGCAAAAGAAAATATACAATGTACATTATCAGTATCTCTTCATGCAAGTAATGATGAAACAAGATCAAGTATGATGCCAATAAATAATAGATATAATATAGAAGAGCTAATGAAAGCCTGCAAAGATTATATAAAAATTACAAATAAAAGAATTTCATTTGAATATGCATTAGCTCGAGATAATAATGATAATTTAAAAGATGCAAAAGAATTAGTTAATCTTTTAAAAGGAATGCTATGTCATGTAAATTTAATACCAATAAATAAAATTGAAAACGGAAAATTTACTAAAAGTTCAAATGAAAATATAATAAAGTTTAGAGATTATTTAAATGACCATGGAATTGTAGCAACAATAAGAAGAGAACTAGGTTCTGATATAGATGCTGCGTGTGGTCAATTAAGAAGAAAGAATTTAAATACAAATATACAATAAATGGTATGATTGGAGGGAAGTATGCAAGTATTTGCCAAAACAGACATTGGAAGAGAAAGAAAATTAAATGAAGACTATTTTTATGCTGCAAAACCAGATGATAAAATAAAACTATTTATTCTGGCTGATGGAATGGGTGGTTACAACGGTGGAGAAGTTGCAAGTAAAATGGCTGTTGAAACTGCAAAGGACTATATAGAAAAACATTTTAACAAAAATAAAGAATCAAAAGAAAAAATAGAACAACTATTAACAGAAACAATTGAACATACAAATGAAGTTGTATACAAAAAATCAATTAGCAAAAAAGAATTAAGTGGAATGGGTACTACTTTGGACATCTGTTTAATATATAATAGTAAGATATATATTGCACATATTGGTGATAGTCGAGTATATCGTATAAGAAAAAACTTTATGAGAAAAATAACAAGAGACGATAGCTATGTTCAAACATTAATAGAAGATGGGAAAATTACAAAAGAAGAAGCTTTTCATCATCCTAAAAAGAATATGCTTACTAAAGCTTTAGGATGCGTGCCAGAAGTTGAACCAGAGGTATATACAAAAACATTTATAAAAGATGATATAATTTTGATGGCATCAGATGGATTAACAAACATGGTAAAAGAAAATGAAATATGCGAAATAATAGAAAATGACAAAGAACATTCAGCTGAAAACTTAGTTAAAAAAGCAAACGATAATGGTGGTTATGACAACATAACAGTTGTTATTATAATGTAGGTAGGGAGAAAAGTATGGATATAATAGGAAAAACAATAGCAAACAGATATGAAATTATTAGTAAGACTGGTGTTGGAGGAATGGCAACAGTTTACAGGGCAAAGGATAAAGTACTAAACAGAAATGTTGCTGTTAAGGTCTTAAAAGATGAATTTACAACTGATGAGGAATTTATAAAAAGATTTAATTCAGAAGCGCAAGCAGCGGCAAGTTTAACTCATCCTAATATTGTATCAATATATGATGTAGGAAATGAAGATGGAATTTATTATATAGTAATGGAATTAATAAGAGGAAAGACTTTAAAGCAAATTATAACAGAAGAAGGAGCCCTTCCTTGGAAATGGTCTGTAAATATAGCTATGCAAATTGCATCAGCTCTAGAAACAGCACATAAAAATAATATAGTTCATAGAGATATAAAACCACATAATATAATAATAACTGAAGACGGTGTTGCTAAAGTTACAGATTTTGGTATAGCAAAAGCTGTATCAAATTCAACAATAACAGCATTTGGAACAACAATTGGTTCAGTACATTACTTTTCTCCAGAACAAGCAAAAGGAGGATATACAGATGCAAAATCTGATATCTATTCATTAGGAGTTGTAATGTATGAAATGCTAACAGGAAAAGTTCCATTTGATGCAGATACATCTGTATCAGTAGCATTGAAACATATGCAAGAAGATCCAACACCACCTATGGAAGTAAATGAAAACATTCCAAGAGCTGTAAATGATATAATTATGAAGGCAATGCAAAAAGAACCAATGGCAAGATATCAAACAGCAACACAAATGCTTAGAGACTTATCAAGAGCATTAAAAGATCCAGATGGTGAATTTGTAGAAGAAGAGGACTTAGATGAAGGTCTTACAAGAAGAATGGATGCAATCACTGATGATATGCTAGATGATCAAAACTATAAGAAGAAAAAGAAAAAGCAAGGAAAACTTGCAAAATATTTTTCAGAGCATCCAAGAATGAAAATTGTAGTAATAGTATTAATATGTTTAATAATATTCTTTGGAAGCATAGGAATTACATCAGCAATACTTAGTGCTAATTCTCCAAAAGATGTACAAATTCCAAATTTGGTTGGAATGACAGAAGACCAAGCAAAAGCAGAACTTGAAAAGTATAAGTTGAATTATCAGAAAACATCAGAAGACTATAACTCAGATTATCCAGCAGGACAAATATATGAACAAACACCAACATATGCCGATAACTACAATGTAAAGGAAAATACTACAGTTTCTGTAAAAGTTAGCAAAGGAACAGAGACAACAGTTGTACCTAAAGTTGCAGGAATGACATATGATGAAGCAGTAAAAGAGTTAGAGAACAATAAATTAAAAGCAGAAAGAGTAGAAGAAACTAGCAAAGAAATAAAAGAAGGAATAGTAATAAGCCAAGAAGTAGAAGCAAACACAACAGTAAATGCTGGAGACACTATTAAAATACATGTAAGTATAGGAACAGGAATACCACAAGTAGTAATGCCAAATGTAGTTAATTATACAGAGGATGATGCAAGAAAAACATTAACAGATAAGAACTTAACAGTAAGAGTAGAATATACAGAAGACACATCAAAAAATAATGGTATAGTTCTAAATCAAAGTATAAACTCTGGAACAAACATAGATGAAGGAACAGAAGTTGTGCTAACTGTAAATAAATTAGCAGAAACAAAGACATTAGATTTAACCATAAATGTTAAATCAATAACAGGTGGCTATACAAATAATACAGACTCAACAAATGATTCTAAAACAAATACAACAGGTTCAACATCAAGTACAAATGTAAGTAAAACAGCTACAATAGTAGTAACTGTAAATGGAGAAGAAAAATATACAGACTCTAATGTAGATAAAAATACAGAAAATAAAAAAGTATCAATATCAGGAACAGGTAGAGTAGAAGTAAAACTAACTATTACAGATAATAATGGTGGAAACTGGACCAGAACACAAACAATAGACCTAAATACAACAACTTCATACACATTTGAATAATAACAGATTTCGCCCAAAAGGAATGTTTTTTGCAAAATATTAATTTTATAAAAAAGTTGATATATTTTTTCAAATTTTATCGCCTCGCTTGGGGTCGCGACGTTCGTCGCTCCAAAACTTACGCGCCGCCTTAAAATTTTCAAAATATATCAACTTTTATTATTTTTAAATAAAAAATTTTACTCCCAAGGAGCATTCCTTTTGAGTGAAATTTTTTATTGATTTTATATTGTTTTTAATGTACAATAACATAAGAAAAAATAAAAAAAGGAGATAAAATGCAAGGAATAATTGTTGAAGCTTCGACTAATTTATATAGAATAAAAACAAACGAAAAAGAATATGTTGCAACTGCTAGAGGTAAATTTAAAAGTGTAGATTTAACACCTGTAGTTGGTGATATTGTGGACTTTTCTCCACTAGAAAAAGAACACTCTATTGTAGAAAATGAGGAAAATACAGCAGTACTTGAGAAAATACATGAAAGAAAAACATATGTAAAAAGACCAAGACTTGCAAATATTACTCAAATTATTTTTGTATTATCAAGTAAGCATCCAAAACCAGATTTATTATTACTAGATAAGCAACTAGCTTTTGCAGAATTTTTACATATAAGACCAATAATAGTACTAAACAAAATAGATTTAGATGATAAAAAACAGTTTATGGAAATAAGTAAAATATACGAAAATATTGGCTATAAAGTAATACGAACAATGGCTAAGATGGGAGAAGGAATAGAAGAGATAGAAGCTATATTAAAAAATAATATAAGCGCCTTTTCTGGAAATTCAGGAGTTGGAAAGTCAACACTAATTAATTGTTTATTTAAAGAAAATAAAACTCTTGAAGGAGAAATAAGCATAAAAAATAAAAGAGGAAAGAATACTACAACTGATGTAAAACTGTATGAGCTAGATAACAATACTTATATTGCAGATACTCCAGGCTTTTCTACATTTGACATATATGAAATACCATATAGAGATTTATACAAATACTTTATTGAATTTGAAGAATATGTAAGTAATTGTAAATATATTGGCTGTAGTCATATAAAAGAAGAAGAATGCGGAGTAAAAGAAGGTTTAAAAGACGGAAAAATTTCAGAATCAAGATATAATAATTATATAAAAATATATAATGAATTAAAAGATAGGGAGGATCACAAATGGTAGAAATATCAACATCACTATTAGGAGCAAAAAGAGAAAAAATTGTAGAAACAATATATGATTTAGAAATGGCAAAAACAGATTATTTTCATATTGATGTTATGGATGGAGAATTTGTAAAAAATAAAACTCATGATAAAATGCTTGAATATTGTGAATATTTAAATCATGTAACAAAAGTTCCTCTAGATGTACATTTAATGGTAAAAGATATAAAAAATTATATAGATAGTTACCAAATTTTTAATCCTAATATAATTTCGTTTCATTGTGAAGCATGCAAAGATGAAGAAGAGGTACAAGAAATTATAAAATATGCAAAAGATAAAGTAAGAAGAGTTGGAATTGCAATAAAACCAGATACTAATATAGAAGAGATATATAAATATTTGCCATATATACATGTAGCCTTAGTAATGACAGTTAATCCAGGAGAAGGTGGACAAATGTTAATTCCGGAGACTATTGAAAAAATAAAAATCTTAAGTGAGTATAGAGAAAAAAACAATTTAAATTATGATATAGAAGCTGATGGTGGAGTAAAGCTAAGCAATTCTAAAGAATTAATAGATGCTGGAGCAGATATATTGGTTTCTGGAAGCGGGATTTTAGAATCAAAAGATTATGCAAAAACGATAAAAGAATTAAGAGTATAGTAATATTAAAAAGATTATGATATACTAACTTTTAATTGAAAAAAGCACATAAAATTGGAGGAATACAAATGCCAAGAAAAGTAGTAAAAGGAAATACTGAAAATTTAAATATATTAACAAACAAAGTAAATTATATAGGCTTTGAATTAGAAAAAGTACCAGCTTTTTTGAAGGAGTTTGAGCCACTTAATTATAGAGTGCCAAGAGTGTATGAAGAGACAACATATAAAGTATACAAATATGTTAATGTAAGCGATATAGAGATATTAATAACTCCAAAGGACAGACTAGATGATTTATCAGAAAGATATAAGTTAGCAAGTCCTTTGTTTACTTATATGAAGCCAGAGACAAATGAAGACATTGAAAAATATGCATATTTCTTAAAGATGATTAATGAAACAAATATATCAGATATAAAAGCCATTGCAAAAGAACAGGAAGAATTTGATAAAGAAATTCCTTTTGATGTAAAATTTACAAATAATTTTAAATGGCAAATTTTTTATTCAGATTATGCAGACAAATATTTCATGCTAGCTTCTACAAATGAAACTGATAATTCTCCAATGTTTTATCTTTTAAAAAGAAAAATAGAGGAAAATAAAAGTAGAAGCAAAAAAGAAGAAAAAATATTTGTGCCAATAAGTAATGAAGAATATTCAGAAAAAATATTAAAAAAATCTGAGATATCAGATTTAGAAAATTATTTATGGTATTTTACAAGAGATTGGCCATCAATTTATGAAATTACAGATAAAGATGGAAAAACTTTTCTACAGATAGTAGGTCAAACACAAATTTATGACAAGATGACAAGTAAATATAGAATAATTTTAAAAGATAAAAAAGAAGCAGGCAAAATTTATAAATTAATAAAAGCTTTATGCATATTAGCATATGACTTACAACATGAATATAAATTTGATGTAAAAATCAGTAGTGATGGTGGATTAGATTTCTTTTATAAAAATAAAAAAATTGAATATGATAATCTACCAGATTTTCTAAAAGATGAAGCTATATCTAAAATACAAGAAAATGATAAAGTAAAAATAGAAACAATAGAAATAAAAGCTGATATTAAAGATTTAGACAAAAAAGCAGAAGAACTTAATCAAGAGTATTTAAGAAAAGAAAAAGAAATAGTAATGTTTCTTGAATGTAGAAAAACTTTTATGGGAAAAATAAAGTACTTTTTCAAAGGTAAGAAAAAGAAAAAGGAAGAAAATAATGAGGAAACAAACAATGCTAATAAAAATAGAATGAAAGATATATTAGAACAAGATAAAGAAGAAAGTACTCATTATAATGATGAAATTTATACTAAGAAATATACTGTAGAAGATATAATAAAAATTGGTTCACAATTAAATGAAAATAATAAAGAAAATAAAAATGCTAAACTAGATTTAGAAGCCTTAAAGAATAAAGTAGAAAATCTAGAAAAAAAATTAAATAACGCAACAGAATATCTAGATGAAATAGAAAGCCATAAAAAGAGCATATTTGAATTTTGGAAATATGCAAATAAAGATGAATCAAAGATGCTTGCAGAAGGTGACGAAGAAGAAAAAGAAGAAAAGCAAGTCTTAAAGAAAACATTTGATTATGAAGAAGATATTGAAGACTTCGCAAATCAAATTGATACTAAACAAAGAGAAGAACTATCAGAACAAGAATTAGATGCTATTTTTGCTTCAAATTTTGTTTTAGATGGAATTAATATAGTTTCTAAAAACAAACTTCTAAAAAAAGATCAAGAAAAAATTTCTAATATATTAGAAGAATTAAAGCAAGAGTATAAAAAAGACATAGAAAAAATAGAGAAAAAGGATTTTGATATTTTTGGAAACATTAGTGAAGACAAAACAAAAATAAAAGTGCTAAAAAATAATAAACATAGAGAAGTAGAAAAAGATAAGTTTAAAGTTTTAAATGTTAACTTAAATACTGAAATAGCTGAGTTTACAGATAAATTAAAAGATTTAAGACAAAGCTTAATTGAAGAATCTGAAAAAATAGAAGTTCCATATGATATCTCATTATATAAAGCAAGTAATGAAAAAATTGATCCAGAAGGTTTTGATAAATTTAGTATTAATCCATTTGAAACATTAAATAACTTAGAAAAAATAGCAACTTCAAAAGAAACCAATTTGTATAAGATAAATATACCAGAAGGCACAAAATTAGTATTTTATTCAAATATAACATTTTTTGAAAATAATAACAAAACACTTCCTTTAGGAATGGATATATCACAAGAAAGTTTAATAAATATGGATTTATATAACTTGGACCTTGTAAATAAAGATGAATTTAATATAAACATATTGAAAGATGAATTTACAAGTTTTGTAAAAAATGTAAAGGTATATGAATATAATCTAAGAAAAAAATAAGGAGGAACTTATGATTAATAGGGTGGTTATAATAGTTCTTGATGGCTTTGGTATTGGAGAAGCACCAGATAGTAAAAAATATGGTGATACAGGAAGCAATACTCTTGCTGGAATTTACAATAATACATCACTTAATATTCCAAATATGCAAAAACTAGGGCTTTATAACATAGATGGAGTAAATGTTGGTGAAAAAACAGAAAGTGCAATAGGTTCATATGGAAGAGCCATGGAACAAGCAGATGGAAAAAATAGTCCTGTAGGTCATTGGGAAATATCTGGTTATATAAAACATCCGGGATTTACAACATACCCAAATGCTTTTCCAGAAAAGATGATTAATGAATTTAAAGAAAAAACAGGTTTAAAAGGTATTTTGTGTAATCAAGTAGGTTCTGGAACAGAATTATTAAAACAATATGGAGAAGAACATATAAAAACAGGTTATCCTATAATATATACTTCTGCAGACAGTGTATTCCAAATAGCT
This sequence comes from uncultured Clostridia bacterium, assembly GCA_944388645.1. Lineage (GTDB taxonomy): Bacteria > Bacillota > Clostridia > TANB77 > CAG-508 > CAG-245. Next base: position 2,506 of record CALXJO010000001.1, on the reverse strand, counting down.
GCACATGAAGAAATAATTCCAGTAGAAAAACTATATGAAATTTGTAGAATTGCAAGAAAAATACTAGATAAACCAGAATATAATGTAGGAACTGTTATTGCAAGACCTTTTATAGGTACTTCAAGAGATAATTTTACAAGAACATATAATAGAAAAGACTTTGAATCAAATTCTTTTGGAAAAACTATGCTAGATGTTATGTATGAGAACAATAAAAACGTAATTGCAATTGGAAAGATAGAAGATTTATTTAGCGGAAGAGGAATAAATAAATCAATTCACACAAATGGAAATGCAGATGGAATAGAAAAAACAATAGAAGAAATTGAAAAAAGCGGGGAAGGATTAATATTTACTAATTTAGTAGACACAGATATGTTATATGGACATAGAAACAATATAAAAGGCTATGCTAGTGCTTTGGAATACTTTGATTCAAAAATTCCAGAAATAATAGACAAATTAAAAGATACAGATGTGTTAATAATAACAGCAGACCATGGAAATGACCCTTCAACACCTAGTACAGACCATTCAAGAGAATATATTCCAATTTTAATATATGGAAAAGAAATAAAAGAAAATGTAAACATTGGAACAAGGAAAACATTTGCAGATATATCTGCAACAATATTAGATATATTTGATTTACCAAGATTAGAAAATGGAATAAGTTTTAAAGACCAAATAAAAACTCAGATATGATAAATATCTGAGTTTATTTTATATCTTGCTTTACTTCTGCATGTTCTTCTAAAATTTCTGGTTTTTTTAAATATTTACATAGTAGCTTAAAAGATGTAGCGTAATAATAACCATCGCAAATACGTTCATCACCAACAAAGGCAATAGTAATACATCTTTCTTCTTTTATTTCATCATCATCATATACATAACTTTTTTTCTTTTTACCCATAGCAAAAAACATACTTGTAGTACCAAAGTTATATAAGTGGTGATATATACTATCTATACCTAAAGAACCAACATTTGTTAAAAATACACTTGTATGGAAAGGGCTAACTTCAATTAATTTTTTAGGCATAGCTCCATGTCTATCTAAAAATCTTAAAAGTTTTACAGTAATACGAATAAACATATTAGGTATTAAACTTAATAATTTAGCAGTATAATCTGTATTGTTTTGCATGGCTTTTTCCTTATTAATTTCTACAGCATTATCTAATTTTTCTTTTATCTCAAAAATATTCTCATTACCGTTAAAAGGTAATTTTATTGTTGTTTCTTGTCCTTCATCTGAAAAAGTTTTCTTTATTGCTAAAGAAACATATATTTTATTTCTAGCATATAAACTTCCATTCATTGCGAATCTATTTAAATAAGGTCTTTCCGCAACAATACGAACCAAAGCAGCATATATAATATTCATATAAGAAAGTCTAATACCTTCTTTAGCTTTCTTATCTATATATTCATCCATATCTTTTAATATAATATCTTGTTTAAAATAAATCTGAGAATCTTCTCTTTCTAACATTACATTAGGTATTACCCTAAAAAATGGTGGAACTGTTTTTAATTTTCTACCATCACTCCTAAAACCAAACATTTCTTTACTCCTTTTATTCTATATTTTAATTTTACAATTAATGTCTAAATTTGTCAAATAATAATTGATATAATTGTGTTGTTATAGTAAAATAATATGATGAGGGAAGAAGAATATGTTAGAAAAGTTAGAAAAATGTGAATTATGTCCTTTTAAATGCAAAGTAAATAGATTAAATGGACAAATAGGAAGATGTAAATGTACAGACAAAATAAAAATAGCATTATATTCATTACATTATTATGAAGAACCATGTATAAGTGGAAAAGAAGGTTCTGGTACAGTGTTTTTCTCAAATTGTAATTTAAGATGTTTATTTTGCCAGAATTATAAAATAAGTCAAGAGGGAAAAGGCTATGAAATATCTATAGAAGAACTCGCAGATATATTTTTAAAACAACAAGAAGCAGGAGCAAACAATATAAATTTAGTAACTCCTACTATGTATGTGTATCATATAATAGAAGCCATAAGAATAGCAAAAAGAAAAGGACTTAAATTACCTATTGTATATAATACAAATGGTTATGAAAATGTGGAAACAATTAAAGAATTAGATGGTTATATAGATATTTATTTGCCAGATTTAAAATACTTTTATGATGATTTAGGTGTTAAATATTCTGGAGTAAACAATTATTTTGAAGTTGCTACAAAAGCTATCTTAGAAATGATAAAACAGGTAGGAAAACCAGAATTTGATGAAAATGGTCTTATAAAAAAAGGAACTATAATAAGGCATCTAGTTTTGCCAGGACATATACAAAATTCAAAACATATTTTAAAATGGTTAAAAGATAATGTGGAAAATAAAGCATATATTAGTGTAATGGCACAATATTTCCCAACATATAAAGCAAAAGAAGATAAATATTTAAATAGAAAATTGAGTAATAAAGAATATAGTCAAATAGAAAATTATTTATATACATTAAA